>JALSQA010000001.1 GCA_026985685.1 Campylobacterales bacterium
GATAGAAATTCTTTGGAGAATTATCCAAGAAGGTTTATAAGTTTTTTTACAAAATGATCTAAGTTTTCCATTTTATATGTACATTCTCTTTGTTTTTTGCCCCACATAGGTTCAGGGAAAAAGGAATCTTCTTCAAAACGTGCCATAATATGAAAATGTACATGAGGAACATAGTTTCCAAAAGAGGCTATATTGATTTTAGCTGGATTAAAAAATAAAATCATCTCTTTTTCTATGATATCTAACAAACGCCAAATCTCCTGTTTAACTTCAATGGGACATTGGGAAAATTCTTTGTATTGTTTTTGAGTAAATATCTTAAGCCATGGTATTTCACTTGGCTCAATCTCTATAAAAACATACTCGTTTTCATAAATTTTCATTGATTTAATTATCTTGGTTAAAATAAACTAATGCACTTCCCCAGGTCAAACCACCACCAAAAGTATCTAAAAGCATCAAATCACCGCTTTTCAAATCACCTTTTTCATACCAGTCATTGATAGCCATAGGAATTGAAGCTGCTGAAGTATTCCCATATTTCGCAACAGTTAAAACTATTTTCTCTTTTGGAAACTTTAACTTTCGCCCAACTGCATCAATAATACGATAATTTGCCTGATGAGGAATAAAATAATCAACATTTTCGCTTGTAAGATTATTTTTTTTCAAAATGCTTTGCACATCTTTTGTCAATGTATTGACAGCTAATTTAAAAGTTTCATTACCCTTCATCTTGAGGTATTGCAAATTTTCAGAAATCATTTGTGTTGAACATGGTGTTTTTGAACCACCACCAGGTGTGATTAAAAAATCTTGATAAGCACCATCTGATGAAGTATGAATATCTAAAACAGATTTTGACTTATCCTCTGTAGCACCAATCACTGCTGCACCAGCACCATCACCAAACAATACACAAGTTGTCCGATCATTATAATCAACAATAGAACTTAACTTCTCAGCCCCTATAATCAAAACATTTTTTTTCAAACCTGACTCAATAAACGCTTTGGCAATATTTAAAGCATACACAAATCCACTACACGCTGCTGATATATCAAAAGAAGTAGCGTACTTGATGCCAAGTTTATCAGCAACAACACAAGCTGTTGACGGCATACAAAAATAATCAGGTGTTATCGTTGCACAAATAATAGCATCTATCTCATCAACTTCTAACCCACTTCTTTGGATAGCTTGTTTTGCAGCTTTATAAGCTAAATCACTTGTTGATTCATCTTCATGAGCGATATGTCTATTTGCAATTCCTGTACGTTGCAATATCCATTCGTCAGTTGTATCAACAATTGCTTCCAAATCTTTGTTTGTTAATGTCTTTGAAGGAATATAAGAACCGATAGATTTAAATGAAGCAAACAATGAGAATCCTTTTTATACGATTTTATATGATGCAATATTTTTTTCAATATCTTGATTAATATCAGATTCGATAAAAGATATTGCTTGAAAAATTGCATTTTTAATAGCAATGTGATTACTCTTACCATGACAGATAATAGTTGCCTTGTTGATACCCAACAATGGTGCACCACCATATTCAGCATAATCAGTCTGTTTTTTAAGTAGTTTAAATACACGTCTCATCAATAATGCTCCTGTAAGAGCCGTTGGTGAGCGTTTGATATTCATTTTAATGAGCTTTGAAATCGAACTAGCAACACCTTCACTAGTTTTTAATAAAATATTACCCGTGAAGCCATCACAGACTATCACATCCACGCTATTATTGAAAATGTCATTGCCTTCAACATTTCCAACAAAAGCTTCCATCTGTTTTAATAACCCAAATGTACCTTTTGTAAGTTCATTTCCCTTGGATTCTTCTTCGCCATTTGACAAAAGCCCAATCCTCGGAGCAGGAATTTTTAAAACATCTTTTGCATATGCTTCACCTAAGATAGCAAACTGAAATAGATGTTCTGGTTTACAGTCAGTATTTGCACCAACATCTAAAACCAAACTTTTCCCACCTGTATTTGTAGGCATCAATGTAGCAATAGCAGGTCTTTGTACACCTTTTACACGCCCTATTCTCAATGTAGCTAAGCTCATCGTCGCTCCGCTATGACCAGCAGACACAACAGCTTGTGCTTCACCATTTCTAACAAGATCTACGGCTTTATAGATAGTCGATTCTTTACGTTTAAGTACATCAGTTGCACTTTCATCCATGCTAAATACATCATGGCACTCAACGATATCTATATATTTTGCAAATTTTTTAGGAATTTTATGTGAAAATGTTTTAGGATCACCTACAAGAATGGCATTGAATTTTTTTTTACTCTTTTTCAATGCAAATATGGTTCCTATAACATTGGGTAAAGATCCATGATCCCCACCCATTGCGTCAATTGCTATTTTATACATTATATGACTTAAGCTTTATATTCACCTGTGGTTTTGTTGACACGATGTGGCATTCTCCATGTTCCATCTGCATCTTTTACCGGTCTTGGTAATGTAAGTTTGTAGTGTGTTCTTCTTTTTGCCGCTCTCGTTTTACTAACGCGTCTCTTTGGTACTGCCATAATTATTCTCCTTGTGTTTCTTTACAGTTATTGCAATAGTGATAATCACTTTTTATCGCTTCTATTTCACCAGATACTATCGCATCAAAATCAACAAAATGATCATAACACTCGATAATATCCAAATCATCACCCTCATAGTCGCCATCGCTGACTTGAAGATGCATTTTTTCATCAACCTTATCAATAAAAGACTCACCACAACGATCACAAGTCAATGTAACATCTGCTCGAAGTGTAAAATCTATATCTACTAATCGATGAGAGAGTTTTTTAAAAGTTCCTTGACAAAACAATAAATCATTTTTTATCTCAAATGGTGTAGCAATGCCAGAAATTTTTCTAAACTCTATTTTCATAATATTATTTTATAATTCCTTATAATATCTCATTATCGCTAAAGAAATACTTTATTTCACGCTCAGCACTCTCTTTTGAGTCACTTCCGTGCACCGCATTTGCATCAATACTTTCAGCAAAATCTGCTCTGATTGTTCCAGCTTCTGCTTCTTTTGGATTTGTTGCACCCATAAGTTCTCTGTTTTTTGAGATAGCATTCTCACCTTCAAGAACCATAACCACAACAGGTCCACTTGTCATGAAAGATACAAGATCACCAAAAAAAGGTCTCTCTTTATGCTCTGCATAAAATCCACCTGCTTTTTCATCATCTAATTGAATCTTTTTCATTGCAGCAATTCTTAAACCATTGCTTTCAAATCTGTCGATTATCTTTCCGATAACACCCTTTTTTACAGCATCAGGCTTGATGATTGATAGTGTTTGTTCCATAATATTTTCTCCAAAGCTATTTTTAATCTTAAAATAAAGGCTGAGAGTATATCAAATGAAATCTATAATAAAGTTTAAAGTAGAAAAAAAGAGAGTTTCAAGGCAAATAATTCATATTTGCCTTGCTAAATAGTGGACTTTTATTAGTCTTCGATAACTGGTTCGCCTTTTTCGCCTCTGTCTTCAGAGCAAGTCATACCATCTGTACAATCACCCCATTGAATACATCCTTCAGTAGGACATGCTTCAGCACAAGCTGGTGTATCATGATAGCTTACACATTCAACACATTTATCGCTATAAACATAATAAATCTCTTCACCTGTTGGGTTATCCTCATCATCAACGATAGCTTCAACTGGACATTCATCGATGCACGCACCACAATTGATACAAGTATCTGTAATAATTACTGCCATATTCTTTCTCCTTCACTTTAATTAAGTTGATTTAAACTATAACACATGAAATATAAAAAATTTCTAAAACAAAAGCTTATATTTGTTACAGGTTAAAATAATCTCTGATTTGTGACACTTTGTCGGTTTTTTCCCACCTAAATGTATCTAATTCACGCCCAAAGTGACCATATGCTGCTGTCTTTTTATAGATAGGTTTCAATAAATCAAGACTCTCAATGATCCCTTTTGGTGTTAATTTAAATATTTCTCTTACACAAGATTCAAATTTTGACTCATCTACCTTAGAAGTATCGTGTGTATCTACAAGTATAGAAACAGGTTCTACTACACCAATTGCATAAGCTAATTGAATCGTTGCTTTATCACAAACATCTGCTGCAACTAAGTTTTTGGCTATATATCGTGCCATATATGCTGCACTTCTATCTACTTTTGAAGGATCTTTACCACTAAACGCACCACCACCATGAGGACAACTTCCACCATAAGTATCTACGATAATCTTACGTCCAGTCAAACCTGCATCACCTTGAGGTCCACCGATCACAAAACGACCTGTAGGATTGATATGATATTTTATATTGTCACTTTTTATATCTTTTGGAATATTTTTTAATATAATCTCTTCTATCACCGCTTCTTGTACTGTTTTTAGATCTACATCTGGTGAATGTTGTGTCGATACGACAATAGTATCTATCTCAACTGGCATACCATCTTCATATCGTACACTTACCTGTGCTTTTCCATCAGGACGCAAAAATGGAATCACTCCATTTTTTCTGGCACTTGCTAAACTTTGTGTCAAGTTATGTGCTATGTTTATAGGAAGAGGCATCAAAACATCAGTCTCTTTACATGCATAACCAAACATCAATCCCTGATCACCTGCACCAATCTCACCATCAGCCTGATCTACACCTTGATTGATATCAACACTCTGTTCACCGATACCATTTAAAACACCAGCACTTCTATAATCAAAACCATATTGAGCATCGGTATAACCTATCTCACGTACAACTTCTCTAGCGATATCTTGCATAGGAGCGTAAGTAGTAGTCTTCAGCTCACCAGCAATCACACAAAAACCATTTGAGAGCAATGTCTCACAAGCAACCCTTGCATTTGGGTCTCTTTCTATAATATAATCTAAAATTGCATCACTAATTTGATCTGCCATTTTATCTGGATGACCTTCAGTCACCGACTCACTTGTAAATAAAAAGTTCTTTAACATAATAACGTTTCCTAAAAAATTTATAATAAAATCGGCATAATTTTAACAAAATAAAACTTTTGTTAAAAATTTAATGTCCACCAAACATATTTCCAAGACCTTTCATCAACTTTTGAACATCTTCCATCTTTGGTACTTGAGGAGTAGGAGCTGATGATTTTTCACTATTTTCAGACTTTGTTTGTTCTTGTATATACTCATTTAATGTATGAATTGGATAGTTTGGCAGTGCAAATTTACTACTAGGAACATGAACACCAAATTTTACTTTGGTTGCATGTTGCATCGTTTTGATACCAAGCATACTTGATTCAAGTTTAAGTAAAACACCTTTATAAAACCACATTTTTGATCCCATAGCCGTCCATATATCACAAGGATATCCAAGCACTTTACCCTTACCTATCTTTTTACCACCCATTTGTTTTAACATATCTTCACCCATAGCTTTCATGTTTTTGTCACCCATCATGCTTTGCATATCACTTTTAATGATAATCTTTTTCTTCTCATCTACAGTATATACCATACCATTGACAAATTTTGTTTTTACATGGTTAGCATTTCCACCCTGGTGAATAGTCTCTTCTCTTAGTTCAACATTTCCATAATCTTTAAAATAGAGTTTAGAACTACCTTCAGAATTTGTAGCAAATCCTAAAAGATTCCCTTTAGTACTTGTCTTGTACTCCACAATCCCAGAAGAAACCCCATAACGCTTTGCATTAGCATAAACACAAGAGGTTAAAACAGTAACAGACAACAGAATAAAAATAAATTTTTTCATAGCAATATCCTTTAAAGTTATATTTTAATTATAACACAATATTTGCATGTATCATAGCTTTCTACACAACTCAAAATTATTTTAAATCCCAATATTTAGATATTATTATGTTTTTAACTTCAAAACAAGTGCAAAATTTAATAAATATACTAACTTTATAG
>JALSQA010000002.1 GCA_026985685.1 Campylobacterales bacterium
TATTGTTGAATATAGTTAAACATCAGATGTGCAAAATTTGATAAATTTGAACTAAATGATTTTTGTGACTGGTGATAATACTTTGCCATTTCTACAGCTTTTCCAGCATCTATACGTCCATAACCGGCATGATCATTTCTTCCATTTATGTATTCGTAATCACCGATTTTTTTTGATGTTTTTTGTAAAATATCTATCACTTCATCTCTTGTCAGATCTGGATTTGCACTTAGCATCAATGCTCCAACACCTGCTGCTATGGGTGCAGATGCAGAAGTACCGATAAAATTAAAATTATAATTCCAATCGGTGTATCCTTTTTTCCCTGTTGCATCGGTAGTGATAAGCTCTCCTCCTGATATACCTCCTGGTGCTAAAAAATCAAGAGAAGAACCATAGTTATTGTAACTTGCGATTTTATCATATTCTGTGGATGAACCAACAGATATAACATAAGGAGATTCTGATTCATCATTGATATCAGGTGCATCAAGATTTTTTTTATCATTTCCAGCTGCAAAAAATATCAGGATACCTTTACCATCTCTCCCTTTTGTAGCTAGTGTTTTAAATATTTCACTATAGGCATCAAGATTGCTATATGAACCCCAGCTATTTGTGATAACAGAAACATCATTTTTCATCATGAACATAAACGCTGAGATATCATTTGCGATACTATTGTCAGAATAACGTACTGCAACAAGTTTTGCATGAGGTGCTACGCCTACAATTCCTACACCGTTTTCAGCCGCACACAAAAGTCCTGCACAAGCAGTACCATGCCAGTTTCCTGTTTTTGTTCCTGGGTAGTCGCTATTTGGATCATTAAAATTTGCACTTCCTATGACATTTTCACGTAAGTCTTTGTGATCGATATCTATACCCTCATCTATAATACCTGTGACAATACCATCACCTTTTGTATATTTCCAAGCTTTTTCTACATCTATATCAGCACCACCATCGTTATTGTGCAGATGCCATTGATCTTTATAATAATCATCTGCTATTCTTTCCTCTTTTTTGATTATAAAATTAGGATGGGCAAATTTGATATTTTTTTCTTGGTTGATTTTATTTGCTATAGAGAGAGTTTTTTTATTATCTGCTACTTTGTAGAGATACATTGTAGGGGAGATTTGTTTTTGTAGTATCAAACTATATTTTTTTTCTAGTTCCAAGTCAGGTGTAGCATCTTTATAACAGACTATGATTGTATCTTTTACTCCAAATTTAATACCTTGTGCATTGGCAAAGTAGCGTATACCTTTATTAGTTAATGCTCTTGAATCTTTTATGGGATAGAGTTTGTGTTGTTTACCTTGACTAATATAGTAATCACCAAACAGAGGAACTCCAATCATAAATATAAGTAAAAAGAGTTTGATGATCATATAAATCCTTGCTATTAAAATTATAGAAATGTCTTTTAGCGGTGTCACTGAATGTGTCCATGGTTTTAAATTCATGATTTACATGAAATATCCGATTTAAAGTCAACAGTATTATACACTAAAAGATGCCATCTGCTTTTGTTTTCTAGCACGTTTGATGCCAATTTAATTAACTTTAAACTTGCTAAAAAATTATAATTTGATTAATTAATCAAATCAATAATTATATTTAATATATTTAATCTTTTTAGTGTGTATAATTGTAACAAAGTAGTAGTTGTTTACTTTTTTAGTTGGATATGCTACTATATAAATTATTTACAAGGATTTTACTTATGAAAATCAAATTTATGTTACTAGCTATTGTTGCTCTTTTATTTACAGGTTGTGGTGTTGGTTCTGTTGTTGCATTGCCATTTAAAGCAGCTGGTGCAGTGGTCAATGTTGTAGCACCAGATGTAGTAGGTGATACTATCTCAGGTGTGGGTGATGTTGCTGACGCAGCTATTCCATTTTAGAAGGGACTAAATTGTTAAAGACTTTTTTACGCACTTTGAGTGAAGGTATTAGCAAAGATGATATTAGTCATGAAAATCAATCGTTGCTTAATTCTTTACTCCTGTCTAAAGCAGTCAAACAAAAGGATGATTTCTACAAGCTAGATACAAAATACCGTTTTGGTACTATAGATATTTCTCGCACGGGTACTGGTTATCTAAGTGTCCTTTCTTCTACAAAGAGTAAAGATCTTATTGTTGAAGGTGATGATTTAAATGGTGCTTCCAAAGGCGATATAGTTTTAGCAAAACGTCTTTTTTCTAAGGGAAATCGACCTAAAGCAAAAGTGATAGAAATTCTTAAAAAAGAGTTTGATGTAATCGTTGGATATACTAAACTACAAGACAATAAAATAGTTGTATTAAATATCAAAAATGATCTTCCCATTACTGTGGCAGCTTCACAAAAAGCACTCAAAGATTTACCCCTTGGTACAGTCATGAAGATAGATAATTACACATCTATAATCAGTGAAATTCTGGGAGTTTTAGAAGATCCAAAAGTTGATGAAAAAATCTCACTTGCCTTATATAACAAAACAGAAATATTCCCAAATGAATGTGAAATAGAAGCAAAAAGTTACGGAAATAGTGTCGATAAAAGTATGTATCCAAAAAGAGAGGATTTGACACATTTGCCTTTTTGTACTATTGATCCTCCTGATGCAAAAGATTTTGATGATGCTATCTATTTTGATTTGAAACAGAGTGCTTTATATGTTGCTATCGCAGATGTTAGTGAATATGTATCTGCTTTTGGTGCACTTGATATGGAAGCTAAAAACAGAGGCTTTACGATCTATTTTCCTCATAAATCAATTCCAATGCTTCCTAGAAGTTTGAGTGAAAATATCTGTTCACTCAAACCAAATGTAGACCGTTTGGCTTTTATCTATAAAATCACTATCGACCCTGTAACACTTCAAAGTGTAAAAGAGGAGCTCATAGAGGGAATTATACATTCTAAAAGACGCTATACATATGATAAAATAGATCTTTTTTTAGAGGGAGATTTCAGTCAAAAAGATGAAGTAGATGATGTGATACTGGATTATCTTTTACCTTTGCAAAAGCTTTTAGGAAAGATTCGTTCTAAACGTTTAGAAAATGGTTGTGAATTTAGAAATGACGAAATACGCATGACATTGGATGAAGAACAAAATCTCATAGGAGTTAAAGTTGAAAAAGAGACTCCTTCTCATGCCCTGATCGAAGATGCAATGCTCCTTGCCAATAAAGCTGCTGCAAAAGCATTAAAAAAGGGTATATACAGAACCCATGAAAGTCCTTCTGAAGCAAAAATTGATGAACTTCTTGATGATCTCGCTATTATTGGTGTGTACGGCGAAGATACGGATAATATTTATGAACTTATACGATCTTTACAAAGAAGTGCAGATGCAAAAGATGTCCGTCAAGATGTAGATAAATTGATAATTCGAGCACAACAAAAAGCTGTTTATAATCATGAAAACAAAGGGCATTTTGGATTGGGCTTTGAGCATTATACTCACTTTACATCACCAATTAGACGTTATAGTGATTTGATTGTTCATAGATTATTAAAAGCGATTAAACACAAAGATAAAAAGCTTGAAGAATTTATTTTACAAGATATAGACATAGTTGCTATGCGTGTGAGTGAATTAGAGCGTGAAGCAGCTCAAGTTGCCTGGGATTTTATGGATAGAAAGTATGCAAGATATGCACTTGCTCATATCGGTGAATCTTATAAAGCACGTATTGTGGACACTGATCGTACACCTATTGCAAATTTTGAAGAGGGCTTATTGGTTGGAGCTAGAGTTTTCTTGCTTGATTATGATGTTGAACTTTTTGAAGAGGTGAAGGTAGAATTGGTTGATAGTTTTATAACCTCTGCTAAAATTATTGGTTCGATTAAAGAGTGGTTGATTAAAGAAGATGTATAAAAAAGATTTAGATGGATTAATAGCTAGTTCAAATTTGCCCAAATCTATTCTTTTATATGGTGAAGCATTTTTTACTAATTATTATGCCTCAAAGATATTACCTATATTTGGTGAAAAAGATAATATTTTATCTTTTTATTATGATGCGTATCATTTTGAGAGTGCCAAAAATTTTATTGCACAGCCATCTTTATTTGGAGATGTAAATATCCTTTATATCCGTGCAGATAAGAAAATACCTAAAAAAGAGCTTGATAAATTAGTAGAGCTTTGTCAAAAAAATCCAAATAGTTACTTTTTATTGCATTTTACAGGTACAGATCAAGTTGGTAAAGATCTCGCAAAATCATTTACAAAAAAGAAAAAAAGTGATTTTGTGAGATTTTTTAAGCCAAATATTTCTCAAGCATTAGTTTTACTAAAAGAAGAAGCCAAAAAACACAATCTTCAGATCGAAAACTTTGCTTTACAGCATCTATTTGTAATACAAAATGAAGATCTTTCTTTGTGTATCAATGAACTTGAAAAATTATCTATATTAAATAAACCAATCAGTGTCGATGATATAGATACTCATGTATACGGGATGGGTGCACTTTCATTGGATGATTTTATTACAAAACTGTTGCAAAAAGAGGATATTCGTGATTCGCTGTATACTCTTTTGGAGAGTGGTTCATCTGATGAAATACGTATAATCAATACTATTTCAAATTATATTACTCAGTTGATGTTGTTTCATATGTATATCAAAGTCCATGGTCGTTATGATGCTATCGCTATTTTGGGTTATCCTTTACCTCCACAACTTCTCAAAAGCAGAGCATCTCAAAGTATCAAAATAAAAATAGAAACATTTCAAAAACTTTTAAAACATCTTATAGATAGTGAGCATACGCTCAAATATTCCCAAAATATAGATAAAAATAGTTACCTTATCTCTACTTTAATAAAACTTCAAACTTATTTATAGTAAAATCGCGCTCGTTTGAGAATATTCAAACAAAAAACCTTGCTCTTTTGTCAAAGTTAAAGAGCTGGATAAACCACAAGGAGAATATATGAGACATTATGAACTACTATTTGTAGTAAAGCCAACGCTAACAGAAGAAGAGGTCAAAGCAAAGTTTGACTTTATCAAAAGCGTTATGGAAAAAAACAGTTGTGAAATCGTAACTGTACAAGATATGGGTGTAAAAAAATTAGCCTATGAAATCGAAAAGTTTGAAAGAGGACATTATTTTGTTATCTACTATAAAGCTAATCCTTCTGATATCGAAGAAGTTTTAAGAAATCTTAGACTTACTGAAGAAATAATTCGTTTCTTAAACGTAAAATATATCAGCAAAAAAGAGATCGCAAACTGGGAAAAACTTACAAAAGCAAGTGAACCAAAAAGCTCTCCTGCAAAAGAAGAAAAGAGTACAGAAGAAGAACCAAATACACAAGAGACAGCCCCAGCCCAAAGTGCTGAATAATCTAAGGATAAATCATGTTTAATAAAGTGATACTTGTTGGAAATCTCACAAGAGATATCGAACTTCGTTATACACCAAGCGGTACTGCTGTTGGCAATACTGGTATAGCGACTAGTAGAAAATTTAAAAGTGCCGATGGACAACAAAAAGAGGAAGTTTGTTTTGTTGATTTGACATTTTTTGGCAGAACTGCTGAAATAGCAAATCAATACCTTAGGAAAGGCTCCAAGATTTTGGTTGAAGGTCGTTTAAAATTTGATACTTGGGAAGATCAAAACGGTGGAAAACGATCAAAGCACTCCATCACTGTAGAAAACATGACAATGCTAGGTTCTAAAGATTCTGCTGGAGGGGCACAGCAACAAAGTGGTGGATATAACAATAACTATGGAGGAGGGCAACAACAACCCCAAATGAACCAAAATAGTTACAACGCACCACAACAGCAACAAAGTGCACCAGTAGAACAAAGCAATACAAACAGTATCCCTGAAATCGATATCAACGATGACGAGATACCGTTTTAGAAGAAAAAAGCCTTCCGCTGAGGAAAACACAGCGTTAGCGTAGAGTAAGGAATTCATTTTTT
>JALSQA010000003.1 GCA_026985685.1 Campylobacterales bacterium
ATCCATAACATTTGTCCCTGTTTCTCCTGTAATGATCAAGGTGTCATAACGCTTATGATAATGATATGAATCATTGTTTTGTAAATATTTATCTATATCTTCATGTAAATCATAACGATCTACCAAAGCACCTGCTGCTTCACTTGCACCATCGATACCATCTGAACCAGCACTCAAAAAAGTGAAGTTTTCATCATCTTTAAGTCCTTTTAGTACCCAAAGAGCAAGTTCTTGATTTCGACCACCTTTGCCATCTCCTTTTACTTTGACTGTGCTTTCACCGCCAAAAAGAAGACACAAGGGCTTTTCACTTTTTAAATCTCTTGCACTTGTTAAAATATTTTCAGCAACTTCTTGAACATCTCCACATATACGATTGCTAATAATTTTTACATCATATCCCATAGACAATGCTTCTTTTTTGATAACTTTTAGAGCAATATTATTTGAAGCTATTATTTTATGCTTAATTAATGGATTTGATTTTTCAGGTGTTTCATGATGACATGAAATGATTACATTTTGGATACTTTTATCTACTTTCTCCCATAATTTATACTTAACTAGTACAGCTTTAGCATCCGCACAAGTAGAACTATCATAATAAAAAGGAGCAGATCCAATTGTTTGAAGATCATCGCCAATAACATCACTTATAACAAAAACAATACCTGAAGCTTTTGTACTATACCCAAATCTACCACCTTTTACAAAAGAGAGATGTTTTCGTACGGTGTTTACCTCATCTATACTAGCTCCCGCATGAAGTAATAGTTCTGTCGTCTCCATCATGACTTCAAGACTAATCGGAAAGATTGGTTCTTCAAGCAATGCAGAACTACCACCAGAAAGCATATAAACAAAAAAATCCTCTTTTTTCAAATTGCACAAACGTTTTTTAAGCTCTTTACTCGCCAAAATACTTTTATCTGAGGGAATTGGATGAGAACTGACAAATACATCAAGATTTTCCACCTTTTCATAATAATTTGAAACAACAAAAGCTTCATCTATATTTGCTATATTTTGTTTCAAAAAAGCCTTCGCCATAGAGATAGCAGCTTTACCAGAGCCCAGCAGTGTTATATTTTTTTTGTATATATCATCAAATTTTAAATTTTCAGGCACTACTGCCTGCACACCTTTTAAAAATAGTCTTTTTGCATTTACTTTATGATTCATAAAAGAACCTGCTTTAAAGCTTCACTCCATCCAAGACTACCTTCATGTGGTGCTTTGATAAGATTTGGTAAATCAAGTGAAATAAATTCTCCTCCATGTTTAGGAATCAATATAGGTTGATCAACTACTTCAAGCATTGCAATATCGTTATAATTATCTCCAAGGGCAATACTATAATAGCCTTTATAATGTTTCAAAGTAGACTTGAGAGCCAATCCTTTATCTTGCCCTGCTCCTACACAATGGTAAAAACGACCACCTTTTAAAATTTTAAAACCCTCTTTTTGTGCAATTTTCTTTAGTAAATCAATATCTTTTACACCATCCATCAAAAACGGTTCACTAAATTCTCTTTGCTTTGCTAAAAGTGCTTGTTCATGAGAGAAGCCAGTATGTTTGCAAAGCTCATCAATCGACATATCTTTAAAAGCATAAATTCCAAAATCTTTTCTATATTTATCGATAAAACCCACAATCTCTTCATGTTTTCGTCCAAGCATAATTTTTTCACCATTTGGAAAATATATACAAGCACCATTTTCTACAATAAAAGGAGATGTCAATTGCATTTTCTCTTGCAGTAACAAACACTCAACTCTCGTTTTACTTGTCGTAAAAATCAAGTCAATGTGATTGTTTTTGAGATAAGTTAGCATTGAAAGAGCGGGAGAGAAACTATAATCTCCATGATTTAGCAAACTCCCATCAAGATCAGTAAAAATAACAATGCGATCAGTTCGCAAACTTCTCCTTTAAGATCACTTTTCCAAGCTCAACTCCTGGCTGGTCATAGGTATTGATACCCAAAAAATAACCACACAATGATGTTAATAATTCATAATACATAATCATATATCCAACATTATAAGCATCAAGTTTTTCTATTTCGATCATGTCTACACTAATACCTTGATCTTTGATACTTTGCATTGTAGCATCACATTGAGCATTTATGAGTTCATTGAAAGTATGGTTATTTATAAAGTCTGTTTTTTCAAGCTTTGGAAGATGAACATCTGGGATTGTAAGTGGTGTTTGAAAATCTTTAACTTTAATCATCGTCACTGTTTTATCACGAGGTCCTTCTATGAGAAGTTGCAAAAATGAGTGCTGATCAATAGATCCAACAATTCCAACAGGCGTCATACCAACATGATTTTGTGTTTTATCAATTTTTCCCAAAGATTCACCCCAAAGCTGAACATACCAGTCATTAAATGCACTAAAAGCACTTGAGTAAGAAAATAATACATTAATCGGAAAATCTTTACTATGTGTAGTATAATAGTAAGCTTTTTGGATCAAATCATCTTCTTGTCTATCAAAAAATGACTCTTTTAGTGCATTTGCTCCAGCTAATAATGCTCTAGTATCATACCCCAAAAGTGTCAATGGCAAAAGTCCTACAGCAGAGAGTACAGAAAAACGTCCACCCACATTTGCAGGAATATGAAAACAAGGTACTTCATACTCTCTACCAAAATCATCTAACGGTGAATTTCGATCTGTGACAAAAGTAAAATGTTCTCTAAATCGACTACTATCAACAGGTGCATCATATCTATCAATCAGATACTTAACATGAGAAGTAGTTTCTATCGTAGAACCTGATTTTGAAATCATGATAAAAAAGCTCTCTTCAAAAAGTAAGTTTTTTAAATTTTTATCTATTTCAATAGGGTCAACATTTTCCATAAAAATAAGATTTAAGTTATTTCTATTTGGTGTATGTGACAACAAAGTATCTATCGCCTTTGTCCCCAAAGAAGAGCCACCAATACCAATCACAACAATATTTTTGATCCCTTTTACTTCAAGATCATAATCTTCTATAAAGCCCTCTATTTTCAAGAGCATATCTGACTGGGGCAAAGTATAGTAACCTACTTCATCAGTTACCATCTCTTTATAGAGTGCATCATAAGCATCTTTTACTACCTCTTTAGTAGCTTCTTTTTGGAAAAAAAGTTCATTTGTTATCACACCATATCCTTTAAAATTGTTCAATCAACCTTAAAAACACTTCATATAGTGCTTTCACCTCTGCTTCACTAGTTCGCTCATTTGGTGCATGGATAGTGTCATTGATGACACCAAACTCTACGGTATCTATGCCATACTCTCCAAAAAAACGTGCATCACTAGTACCACCGGCAGTAGAAAGTTTAGGTTCTACTCCTGTCACATTTTGAATAGACAAAAGCATATTTCGTACCAGTTTCGAGTTTGGATTTGTCACAAAAGGTTTGGCACTTTGATTTAAAACCAACGTATAATCCATCTCTTTAAAATACTTATGAACAAAGGCTTCTACATCATCTTTGGTTGTTTTAGTAGAGTTTCGTACATTAAACATCATCTTGAGCTTACCAGGTGTGACATTTGTTACTTCCATACCCGCACGAATATCAGTAATCACAAACTGACTAGGTGCAAAATTTTCATCTCCTTCATCGAGGTTTACACCTGCCATGTGAGGTAAAACTTGAGCAACTTTGTGGATAGGATTTTTAGATTTTTCAGGATAAGCAGCATGTCCTTGTGTACCTATCTTTTCTATCACACCATTTATAGAACCTCTTCTGCCAATTTTTATAGCATCACCAAAGAGTTTTTCACACGTAGGCTCTGCTACTACGACAAAATCTGGTAAAAACCCTAGAGAATCTAGCTTTTGTATCATCTCTATAGTTCCATATCTAGCATCACCCTCTTCATCACTTGTCAGAAGGACGGAAAGTGTTCCATTAAAACTACTACTATCCTTACACGCTTTCAAAAATGCAGCTACGCCACTTTTCATATCCTGTGTACCACGAGCATAAATCTTTCCATCTTTATGAAATGGTTCAAAGGGATCACTATCCCAGCCCTCTCCAGGAGGTACTACATCAACATGACCGGCAAAACAAAGATGATCTCCCTTACCAAATTTTTTATACATAAAGAGGTTTTTTACTCCCTCTTTTTCGATATAAATAGTCTCAAAATCTTCAAGATAACCTTCGATAAAATTCATCGCACCATCATCGTCTGGTGTGATTGATTTATACCGAAGTAACTTATCAAATATGGAAATCAACTCCATACAAAAGACCTAGTGATGAGGATTTTCATAAAATACATACGATGTTGAGTAATCACTCACTTCAAAATAGACTCGTTTTTCGCCTTTATCCGCTGTACCGTTGAAATTTTCATCAAGCACACCATAGCCAAAACGATAAGGTCTATCAGTATCACCATCTGTACTTGTCGCAGTAGACATTTTGTCAATCTTTATAAATTTTTTGACAAGTTTGTCTCCAGCATAAACTTCCAAAACACCATTTGTTCCAGTCCAGTTTTGGATAGCACGTCCTAGTTTGTTTTGTGTCTCTTGTGTACACCCACTCATCAGTAGCATAATCGCACTAACTGATAAAAAAATCATTTTTTTCATTTGTAAATACTCCTTAAAAATATAATCTTATTATTTTAGCATAATCTTCTGTAACTGTTTATCAACTATACTTTGTCATAAAAAAATAAGGATTTTAAATCATGAGATATCTTTTATATAGTATATTACTTTTATTTATTTGGTCATGTGGCGATAGTGCACCTAAAGCATCAATCGGCTTTCAAACACAAAACTATATATCGCTAACTGATGACAATAACCATACAATCGTCAAAGATATACAACAAAGGTTGATGTTTGTAAATAGTGTACAAGGCTGTGAAGCACTTCATGGAGATACAGCAACCATCCTCAATGTAGCAGATAACTTTTGTAAAACATTAATCTTTTATGGGTTTTCTGACTGGAGAATACCAACTCTAAAAGAAATACAAAATTTTTCAAAAGGAATGGATAAAGAGAAACTGATACCTTTTTTTACATTTCCACAATGCAAACGTATTACTGGACTTAAAGATGATGGTACATTAGGAAACATCAACACCCACAATGTATCACCAAAATTTGAAGAAGTACCCCTCAAACTACCCGCAGGTATTCGCTGTGTAAGGGATTATTGAAAATATTAAGCAAGAAGGCAATTAGCCCTACTTGTAAACATCTCCTCTACTGTCAACTTTTAATATTTTTATTTCTTCTTCATTCATATGAAATAGTATTCTATATTTTGATATTCTAATTCTATAAACTGGAGGTATATCATTACCTGTTAATCTTTTAACATCACCATCTGGTAAGTTTTGAATAGCATTAAATATTTTTTCTTGAAGTTTTCTATCATATTTGGAAAACTTTTTTTCAAAAGTTTTAGAATATGATATTTTCATAAATTAAATTTACTTTTAAAATCATTGTTTGAAGTAAACTCATCATTTGCTAATATTGATAAAATTTCTTTTTCATCATCTGCTTCTAATATTAAATTAGCTTGATGTTTAGTTTTAGTGTTTTTTTCAATGTATTCATTTAGACTTTCTCTAATTATTTGAGATATTGATTTTTTTTCAATAAAACTGAATACTCTTACTTGTTCGTATAATGCTTCATCTATAGTCAAATTTAATCTATGCACAATTTCTCCTTTGTGTAGTGATGTATAGGTGTATTATATCATAAAATTGTAACTTTATAAATTAAACAAATTTAAAAGATTTTCCAAAATAAAGTTCTATCAAACAATCTTCTTGATCGCATCTGCCACTCGAAAAGCATTGGCATAGATTGTCCATGTGTACGGCACGCTTCCGCCTGTAGGCATGAATGATCCATCGGTTATGTAAAGATTTCCTACTTCATGTGTTTTACA
>JALSQA010000004.1 GCA_026985685.1 Campylobacterales bacterium
ATAAACCACCACGATCAACCAGTTTTTTGGCTTCTTCATTAGCAACATCTATAGGAAATATACCTTTTGACCAATTAGAACCTTCAAAATCAGGATAGGAACCTTTTTCAATAGCTAAATTTGATGATGCTTTAATTACATTGTAACTAATCATCTCCATAACTTCATCTATTTTCATAAAGTGTTCATCACTGCCCCACTCTATTTTATTTTGTGCTAGCATTTGTGCTTCACCCATAACACCTAAACCGATTGATCTACTCAAGTTATTTGTTGTTTTAACTTTTTCTAATGGATAAAAATTTAAATCAATTACATTATCAAGCATTCTAATAGCAGTTGGCATAACTCGTTCTATATCTTCTTTAGTGTTGATTTTGGATAAATTTACACTAGCTAAGTTACATACTGCTGTTTTACCATCTTTTTTCTCTTTTTCAACAATATAAACTTGTTTACCATTGATCATATCAAGTGCTGTGATTTTTTTTGCTTTTTTAACAATCCCTGCATCAACAGCTACATCTTCTTCTTCATCAAGAATCAAAACAGAACCATCACTAAATGTCAATCTTATATCATAGTGATTTGGCTGTGTATTTTGAAATATCTCTGTACATAAATTAGAACTTCTTATGACACCTGAGTGCATATTTGGATTTGCTTTATTTGCATTATCTTTAAAACACAAAAAAGGATTACCTGTCTCAAAATAACTTAATAGTACTTTTTTCCATAACTCTTTTGCACTGATAATCTCTTTTATAATGTTATCATCTTCTTCATATTCTAAATATCGTTTTTCAAATGCTTCACCATATAAATTAGGTAAATCTGGTGTATCTAATGGATCAAATAGTGTCCAGCGTTCATTTGCTTCTATACGTTTCATAAATAGATCATTTAACCAAAGAGCAGGGAAAAGATCATGTGCACGTCTTCTCTCTTCACCTGAATTTTTTTTCAAATCTAAAAAATCAAGTATATCAATATGCCAAGGCTCTATATAGACAGCAATAGCCCCTTTTCTCGTTCCAAGCTGATCTACTGCAATAGCAACATCATTAGCAATTTTCAAAAATGGTACTATACCACCTGCTGCATTTTTATGCCCGTCAATTGAACTACCAAGACCTCTGACCATAGACCAGTCCCAGCCTATTCCTCCACCAAACTTACTAAGTAGTGCCATCTCTTTATATGTATCAAATATACCTTCTATATTATCAGGAGTACTACCAATATAGCAAGAACTAAGTTGATGCCTAGGTGTTCTTGCATTTGAAAGTGTAGGTGTAGCTAACATGACTTCAAATTTTGATATCAAATCATAAAATTTCTTTGCCCAGTCTTGAGGATTAAATTCATTTTGAGCTAAGAACATTGCTATAGCCATAAACATATGCTGAGGCAATTCTATAGGTTTTCCCTTTTTGTCTTTAAGCAAATATCTATCATAGAGAGTACGAACACCTAAATAAGTAAACTGTAAATCTCTTTCTGGTCGGATATATGCATCAAGATCTTCAAGATCATATTTTTCTTTTAAACCTAATACAATACGCCCCTCTTTTTCACCACGTTCAAAATATTCACGTAGTGTTTTATAACCTGTAAATTTACTGACTTTATGATATAAGTCATATAAAAATAATCGAGCAGCAACATATGTCCAGTCAGGTCTATCAACATCTATCTTATCAACAGCTGTTTTTATTAGTGTTAATTGAATTTCTTCTGTTGTAATTTTATCTCTAAATTGGATCTTTGCATCTAATTCTAATTCACTTTGACTGACATTTTCTAGCCCTTCAACCGATTCACCTGTGTATTTTTGTATCTTTGTGATATCAAGTGGCTCTATACGACCATTTCTTTTTGTAACTGTTAACATTTTACTTGTCATCCCTTAAACACCCTATCAAATATTTTATCTACATTTTTCGTATAATAACTATAGTCAAAGCACTCTCTTATCGCTTCTTCACTTAATTTTTCTCTCAACTCTTCATCCCCTAATAGATGCTGAAGATATAAACTTTCACCATTTTCATTTAATGCAGATTGACCTTTTTGTAAATCTGCCCATACTTTCATAGCATTTCGTTGCACAATTTTATAAGCCTCTTCACGTGATAAACCAAGTTTTGGTAATTCAAGAAGTACTCTTTGTGAAAAAACCAAACCTCCAGTTAAATTTAGATTTTTCATCATATTTTCAGGATAGACAACAAGTTTTTCTATCAAGCCATTAAGTCTATGTAACATAAAATCAGTTGTTATGAAACCATCAGGTAATATAAATCTCTCTACACTAGAGTGACTAATATCTCTTTCATGCCATAAAGCAACATTTTCCATAGCCGGCATAGAAAAAGATCGTATCATACGACATAAACCAGTAATATTTTCACTCAATATTGGATTTCGTTTATGAGGCATAGCAGAAGAACCTTTTTGACCTTTTGCAAAAAATTCTTCAGCTTCATAGACTTCAGTACGTTGATAATGTCGAATTGCAACTGCAAATTTTTCACAACTTGAAGCAAGTAAGGCTAGGGCATTCATCAAATTTGCATATCTATCTCTTTGCACAACTTGATTGGAAACTGGTGCTGGTTTCAATCCTAAAGAATCACAAACATACTCTTCCAATTCCATTGGAGCATGAGCAAAATTTCCCATTGCACCACTGATTTTACCTACTGATATCATTTCCATAGCTTGAGTTAGATTTTCAAGGTTTCTACGCATTTCATCATACCATATTGCTAATACCAGTCCAAAAGTAATTGGTTCACCATGAATACCATGACTTCTGCCAACCATTAAAGTCATTTTATGTTTAAAAGCTTGTTTTTTTATTGATTCCATTACCATCTTAACATCATCAATGATAACACTTAATGAATCTTTCATTTGTAAGGCTACTGCTGTATCAATACAATCTGAACTAGTCATACCATAATGTACCCACCTGCTTTCTTCTCCTAATGATTCAGAAACACTAGTTAAAAACGCTATAACATCATGACGTGTTGTTTTTTCTATCTCATCAATACGTTCTACATCAAATGATGCATTTTTTATAATTTTTTCACAATCATCATCTGGTACTAAACCAAGTTTATTCCAAGCTTGCACAGCTGCTTTTTCAACTTTAAGCCAAGCATCATACTTAGCTTGTTGTGTCCATTTTTCTTTCATCTGTGGTCGTGCATATCTTTCTATCATATAAATTCCTGTATCAAGTGATCTTTTTATTTATGTTATTTGGATAATATAGTTCTTCTATTTATAATAGTACATATGTATTTAAATTTTAGTTAAAGGCGTATTAAAAATGTCCTATATAGTAAAGCAATTTAAACTCAAAAGCAAAATTAAAGCTTTCAAATTTTTAATTGATCAGCAAGGTTATACTATGAAAGATGCTCAGCGTCTCATAGATAGAAAACGATTACTTGTAAATGGTAAAGTTTTAGTAAAAAAATCTGCATATATAAAAGGAAATATTGAAATAATTGAATTTCAGCCAAATACACAAAATAATAAACCATTTTTTCAAACAGCAGATTTTGCATTATTTGACAAACCTAGTGGAATTTTAGTTCATCCTAATAACAGAAATACACAGTATTCACTTACACATGAAATAAAATATCTTTTTGGGAACAAGGCAAATATTACACACAGAATTGATAAAGAGACCAGTGGAATTGTTATTGCAGCAAAGCACCCTTTATGTGAAAGAAAAATAAAAATGGCTTTTGAAGAGAGAAAAATAAAAAAAGGATATCTAGCATTAGTAAAAGGGAAAATTGATCAAACATTATCGATAAACGAACCTATATTAAAAAATAGAGATTTTTCTACTATCAAATTAAAAGTATATATTGACAAAGAGGGCAAAGAATCACATACGCTCATAAATCCTATAAAATATTATCGCAATACAGATACGACATTAGTAGAAGCTATTCCTTTAACAGGAAGACAACACCAAATACGTTTACATTTGTTTCACGTGAAACATCCAATCATAGGTGATCCACTGTATGGAATAGAAACATCTATAGCTGAAAAATATTTAGACGGAACATTAAATGAAAAAGATCGTATTAAATATACAGGTGCAAAAAGGTTAATGCTACATGCTTCTTGGATTCAATTTAATTACCATAACCAATACAAACTCTATTCTCGCTATGATTTTGAGGAAGAAATCAATCTTTATCAAAAAACACAGCTTTTATAATGCCATATAGACCAATAATCGCAACAATTGTTAAAAACATGATTTGTGCTACATCAAGATAAGTCATTTTCTGTTTTCTCCTTTAATTGACCACACGCTGCACTAATATCAATACCTTTTGATTGACGTATGGTACAAATCAGACCATGATCATTAAGATAATTTTTGAATCTAATCATGTCCGATTCATCAGGACGCTTAAATGGCGACCCAGGGTAGGGGTTAAAATATATCAAATTTACTTTTGCTCTAATACCGTGCAAAAGTTTTATAAGTTTTTTAGCACTTTTGATATCATCATTTAAATCTTTCATAACTAAATATTCAAACATTACCCGTTTTCTTTGATCAATAGGAAAACCTTTTACAGCATCTATAATGGATTCTATATTGTATGCTTTGTTAATAGGCATCAGTTCTTCTCTTAGTTTATCATCAACAGCATGCAGGGATATAGCTAATAATATCCCTAAATTCATTTGACCAAGTTTTGCTATTTGATGTGATAAACCGCTAGTAGATATAGTTTGCCTTCTAGCACCTATAGCTAACCCATCTAAATCATTAAAAATTTTAACAGCTTTTGTAACATTATCTATATTATCAAGTGGTTCACCCATACCCATATATACAATATTAACTCTTCGATTGTGAGCGATTGCATTATCTTGTTTGATTGATAAAACCTGAGCAACTATCTCACCAGAAGTAAGATTACGTTTAAAACCTCCTTTGGCTGTCAAACAAAATGCACAACCTATTTTACAGCCAACTTGACTTGATACACAAATAGTATATTTTGCCTCTTTTTTAATTTGACCATTTTCATCTTTGATAGCATCTTTCATTGGTAACAAAACAGATTCTACAGTAAATCCATCTTTACATGAAAAAAGATATTTTATACTTTTATCATTACTAACTTCTTTACGCAAGATAGACAAAGGATTTATTGTGTAATTATTTTCTAAATCCTCACGCATCTCTTTTGGAAGATTAAGCATTTCATTAAAATTTTTAACATCTTTTTGATATATCCAATTATATATCTGTTTAGCTCTAAATGCTGGTTTCAATACCTTTTGTAATTCATCTTTAGTCAAATCTAAAATTATTTTTTTCATTTTTTTAACTCTTTATATTTATCAGTAACATACTGCATTAATATTTTTTTTGCTCTATTATGGTTATTTATAAATTCATCATGTGCATTAGTATCACAATAATTTGTTATTATAAAGATACCTAAGACTGGTATATTATATTCTTGAGAAATTTTCAATACCGAATAAAATTCCATGTTTTCTAATTCGATACCATGCTTTCTATAGCCTTGAACAAGTGTAAAATCCGTAGAAATATAATTACTTGAATTTACAATTTGCATTGTTTCACGTGAAACAATCTCTTGTTGATAAGCTTCAATAACATTATCTATAGGTGTATAGGCTTTGTTTTCTAAAAAGGATAATTCGATATTTGCTCCTATTGAACTTTCAACTATATCAAATATTTGATGTTTTCCATAACTTCCTGCACTACCAATAAAAATCAAAAACTCGGGTTTATGAAACAAAGCCAATCTAGTGAGATTCATAGCACTTTCAATCAATCCAACACCAATAGGGGTAGCAAAAGGAAAAGTTTCATTATTGCCCGCACAAACA
>JALSQA010000005.1 GCA_026985685.1 Campylobacterales bacterium
AAGCAAACAAATTACAGTTTGAATCCCAAAAAATAGGGATGATGTATTTTCGCGTTGCGATTATCCTTTTTGGTGCTCAGCTCTTGATGGGACTTATCGCTGCAATTCAATTTTTATATCCAAGCTTCTTGTTTGAATTATTTGATTTTTCAGTTGCAAGAATGGTGCATATCAATGCATTGGTCGTTTGGATGCTTTATGCGATGATTGGTTCGGTTTATTATATGATTCCTGATGAAACAGGACGTGAAGTAGTTGCACCGGGAATTGCAAAATTGGCTTTTTGGGTATTAACAGCAGCAGTTACAGTTGTTGTTCTTGTTTATATCTTTATTCAAACTGGATCTGGTAAAGAGAGTACAATATGGCTGATCAATGAAGGTCGTGAATATTTAGAAGCACCAAGATGGGCTGATATTGGTATTGTTGTTGTTGTTTTAATCTTTTATTTTAATGTATTTGCTACATATCTTAAAGGTGAGAGAACAGGTATCATGACTGTTATGGTCGCTAACCTTTTTGCTCTTGCTGGTTTATATCTGTGTGGTATGTTTTTTACTGACAATATTTCTATGGATCAATACTGGTGGTGGTGGGTAATTCACCTTTGGGTTGAAGCTACATGGGAAGTATTTGTTGGTACTTTAGCTGCGTATGCGTTGATCAAAATAATCGGAGCAAAACGAGAAATTGTTGAGATGTGGTTGTGGATAGAAGTATTGATGTTATTTGGCTCTGGTATTTTAGGTCTTGGACACCACTATTTCTGGATCGGTACACCTGAGTACTGGTGGGAAATTGGTGCGTTGTTCTCTGCACTAGAGCCTGTTCCATTGGTTGCTATGTTTGTTCATGTACTTTATGACTGGGGTAAAGAACAAGGACAACTTCATGCTGAAGGTGGAGCACATGCACATGCTAGTAATAATGGTCCTGCATTGGCCTGGATTGTTACGAATGCATTTGGTAACTTCTTGGGTGCTGGTATATGGGGATTTTTCCATACTTTGCCACAAGTTAATATCTATACACACGGTACACAATTTACATCAGCACATGGACACTTAGCATTTTTTGGTGCATATGCAACGATTTTGATCGGTATGATGTATCTTGGAGTACAAGGTGCATATGGTGTCAAAAAAATGAAATCAACAGCACTTTCAAAATGGGCAATTACTTTGATCGTTCTTGGACTTTTGGGGATGACTGTAGCATTGACGATTGCTGGTTATGAACAAGTATTGGTTGAGAGAGCAGAACTTGGTGCAACCTGGGATGCATTCTTTACAGCACAAAATTTACACTGGTATGTTCAGGCTCAGGGTTGGAGACTGGCGATGGGTGTTGTTACTTTTGTTGGATTTGCTTTACTGGTAGTTGATTTATTAACTATTGGTAAAAAAGAAGCAACAGAATAAACAAGTGAGGTAATGATTTACCTCACAATAATATTAAGATTAATAAGGAGAAAAATATGATTGACCAATTTACAGATGTAGTTCCTAGTTTCTTTGGAACACTCAATCAAGGTCCATTAACGTTGACTATCTTTCTTCACACTATAATTATACTTCCAATGATTTGGATATATTTTAGTGAGAAAAAGAAGTTGCACAAATAGTAATCATTAAATATATTGATTTTTATATTTAAAAAGGTGTATAATATAGTCAGGGAGTGGGAGAAGACTGTGAAAACAATAACTTTAAAGGAGGAAACATGAAGTTAGGAAAGATTTTAAGTTATGTAGCGGCGGTAAGTATCGCTACAGTAGGGTTACAGGCAGGTACATCAAAGATGGACTTTGCCAAAGTATTTGAAAAAGAGTGTCAAGGTTGTCATGGACCAATTCATCAAGGTGGTGTAGGTTCAGATCTTAGACCAAAAGCTTTGAAGAAAAAAAGCCATGAGATGCTGGCAGAAACTATCATGAACGGTAGAGCAAACACTGCAATGCCTGCATGGGGTAAAGATGGTATGGGTGTCAAATTTTCAAAAGATGATGCTGCTGGTATGGTTGACTGGTTGATGGATTGGAAAAATACAGTTGAATTGACATTAAAATTTGATGAAGTACATAAATCTTGGACAAAACTTGCTGATCGTGATGCGTTGGCAAAAAAATATCCAAAAGCTGCTGATGTTAAAGATGTAAGAGATATTACATTTGCAACTGAAAGAGATGCTTCTTTGGTTGATTTTATTGATTCAACAACTGGTAAAGTTCTTTCTCGTCATAAAGCTGGATTTGCAGTTCATGTAACTGTTACAAATAAAAAGAATCCTAGATATGCATACTCAATCTCTCGTTCAGGTAAACTAACAATGTTTGATATCGCAGCTCCAGGTCAACCAGCTCTAGCTTCAGTACAAGTTGGACAAGAGTCTCGTGGTCTTGCAGTTTCTCCAGATGGTAAATATATCCTAGCGGGTAACTACAATCCAGGTGGTGCAGTTTTATGTGATGCAAAAACATTAGAACCATTAAAAGTATATGATACAAGCCGTGTTATTGGACCAGATGGACAAATTGGACCTAGTCGTGTTGCTGGTATTGCAGATACACCATTTGGACCATATTTTGCAATGGCACTAAAAGATGCTGGTCATGTTTATATCATTGATTATTCTAAACCAAACTTTCCAATTGTTGGGGATGTTCCAAATATCGGTAAAGTACTTCATGACTGTTTCCTAAACGAGAACAAAGGTGAAGATTATGGTAGATATTTCCAAATCGCATCTCAGGGATCTGATTTGATGGGTATCGTTGATTTTAAAACTAAAAAATTGGCAGCAAAAGTTTATACTGGTAAAAAATCTAAACCACATCCAGGTCAAGGTTCTAGCTGGTTTAACAAAAAAATGGGTAAACAACTTAATGCAACAAACTCTATGAACTTTGGTTCTGTTGTTATCTGGGATTCACCAAGCTGGAAAGTAGTCAAAAAAGTGAAAACAGCTGGTGGTGGTCTATTTGTAGGAACGGGTGAAGATACACCTTGGATTTGGTCTGATTGTGTTCTTGGTGGACCTAAAAACTTTAATAAAGTTTATTTGATCAACAAAGAGACACTAGAGACTGATAGAATTATCGAAGTTACTAAAACAGAAGGTCATTTGATCGATGCAAAAACTGGTAAAGTACTTCAAAAATGGGATGCTACACAACACGAAAAAGTCCCTGTAAATGAAAAAGCATTTGGAAAAGAGAAAATTATGCCAATGCCAGCAAAAATTGGACCTGTAGTGAAAAATCCAGTACAACCAAGATTGCTTCATGCAGAGCCTGCTAACCATGGCAAATGGACTATGATTTCTGAGTGGACAACTGGTAGAATCGGTATCTATGAGTCAGAAACTGGTAAATTTGTCAAATATATAGAAAATCTTACTACACCAACATTTACATACTCTGTTGAACACAGACAACATGTACCTGGTGCGTAGTCAATACGTTTACTCTCTCCTTTTGGAGAGGGTAATTGATTGAAGTGCTTTATGTAAAGGATTTCAATCAATTACCCGGGTTGTGTTTCTTATGAAAATTCTTTTTTTTGTTTTAATTTTAATTATATCTGTTCAAGCAAAATATCTCGATAATTATTCATGCCAAGAGTGTCATGAAAAGATTTATGAAGAGTTTCAAAGCTCATATCACGCTAAGAGTTATTTCACAGATGAATTGCATCGAAAGATTGCCGATGCAGTAGATACTAAAACTTATGTATGTGCTACTTGTCATATGCCTATGGCAAACAATCTTAAAGAGTTGATTAATGGTCAAGCCAGACCTGATAAAAATAATAAAACTCATACAGATGGGGTATCTTGTTTTTTTTGTCATACTATCGCTTTTGTAAAAAAATCTCATCAATTTAATATCAATATCAAAGCCCGACAGGCAAAAGGATATAAACCTACTCTTTACGGAAGATTAGAGAAACCTGATGATAGTGATAAGCACTCTTCTGTAAAAAATCCCGTTTATGCAAAAAATGTATGTATTGGATGTCATTCTCATAAACTCAATGATAACAATGTTACTATTTTTCAAGCCATCGAAAAAGATCAAGATAGCATAGAGTGTATAAAATGCCATATGCCAAAAGTTGATGGTGGCGTTGAAAAAATGGATAAAAGAACAAGGGGAGAGCATGTTAGTCATAAATTTCCAGGTATTCATGATAAGATTTTTAGAGCTACGGGTGTGGATATAAATATCACGACCCAAGAGAAAAAGCTATTGATAACATTGAAAAATAAAATGGCACATCCTATCATCATCCAACCAGCAAGAGTAAAATTTCTCAAAATCAAGATACTTAGAAAAGATAAAATAATTTGGCAAAATTATCAAAAAGAACCATCCGAAGATAAACAAGCATATTTTGCCTATCGCTTTACAAAAAATGGCAAAAAAATAACAATCCCAGCCACAGCAACTAAAGGATATGTTAACAATCTAAATGCAAAAACAACAAAAGTCCTAAGCTACAACATACCAAAACTACAAAAAGGTGATATCATCATAGTGCAATTTTATGTAAGACTTGCAAAACATGACTGTGCAAGTGCTATCGAGTTAGATGACAAAAGCATCATGGATTCACTTTTGATCAAAGAAGTAAAAAAGAGTATTTAAATAATAGGTATTTATTTAACTTCATTTAAATTGTATATTAAATGATTAGCTCTATTATTTTTAACTAGTGTAGATTCTTTGTAAATTAGGTAAATTTTTATATAACGTTATGTATACTCTCCGTTTTATTTTATTATTTAGGAGTATTACAAAAATGTATAAACAATTTCACCATATATTAAGAGATAGAGAGGAAATCTCAGTTAGGTATGATCCTAAAACTGCGGCTATATGGTGTTATTTTAACCCAAAAGAAAGACCTTGCTATAGTTATAAAATGTTAGTAGAGATTAATGAACTACAATTAGAAATTATAGATTACTTTCACAAAAATAATATGAAACCCAAAATTCCAATTCGTTTTATTGTTTGGGCATCTCAAACAGATGGTGTGTTTAATTATGGTGGAGATTTAAAGAATTTAGAAAAGATGGTTGTGAATCAAGATAAAGATACATTGTTGATTTATGGTGATTTAGCAACAAAGGTCATTTATAGAAATTATGTAAATTTAGAATTGCCATTAATAACAATTGCAGTTGTTGAAGGTATAGCATTAGGTGGAGGTTTTGAAGCAGTTCTATCGAGTAATGTTTCTATAGTAGAGAAGCAGGTCAAAATGGGTATTACTGATATACGATTCAATCTTTTTGCTGGTGCAGGAGCATATAGTATTTTGGCAAGATCTATTGGTGTAAAAAATACAGAAGAGATAATGACATCTGGTAAAATTTATAATGCTCAAGCATTATATGATATGGGCTTATTAACAAAATTAGTTTCTCAGGGTTGTGCAAGAAAGGAAGCAAATATTTATATGGAAAAATATAGCAAAATGCACAATGGAATGACTGCAATTGCATCTTCAAGAAATCGTTATATGCAAGTTGAATTTGATGAATTGATGGATATATGTAAAATTTGGGTCAATGCAGCTATGAATCTTGAGCAGAAAGATCTTAAACTTATAAGAAAATTAGTTGAAATGCAAACTAAAAAGAAAGATAATATTCTTTATAAAAATAGAACGATGCAAGATAGAAGGATAAACTTATCAAAAGAAATGATCACACCATTTAATGAAAGACGTAAAGTTTATAATAGAAGAAATAAAAAAGTGAGTTAAATTTTACTTTATTTTGTTTTTCGCTTACAACGTCCTCGTTGGGAGTGTATATTCAAAAACATAAAATTACAACTGTATTTGTACCCAAGTTGCAACTTGGGTACAAGAATTCAAACAGAGTATTTTATATTTATAATTTCAAAT
>JALSQA010000006.1 GCA_026985685.1 Campylobacterales bacterium
TTGATATGATATCATGTTGAAATATAATTTTTCCTTATTTAATATTGCACCAGATAATATTCTTAAACCTTAATTTAGATATGATTATTGAAATAGCAATAAATAAAGGGCAAAAGATACATGACAATTGAAAATATTACCCATATACTAAAAAGTAATCTTCATCAAAATGGTACTTGTCAAGAAGTTTTTCGTGCAACTGTATATGCACATTTAGTTGAGGAAGGTGATCTTTGTTTCATACAAAGTGAACAAGAAGCAATACAAGCGGTAAAAAAAGGTGCTAGTGCACTAGTTTTCAGTGATATAGATTTTATATCCAAAGTGCCTGAATCAATAACACTGATTAAAGTAGATGATTTGAAAAAGGCTGCTTTTATGCTTGTTGGGGCAGTAGTAGGTGAGGAAGATGCTTCTTTTGAACTCATAAAACCAAAAGAGATGACATTTTTAAGGATGATATTACAAAATAAAAAAAATATTCATTATCTTCCTAATGACTGGAAAAAAGCTTTTGAGATAATACTTGAGAGTAAAAAAAGATTGTTTGTAGGTTGTGATGAAGAAATGTTAAAAGCAATTCGTCCAAAGTTATCTTACTTTAAAGATAAAGCACCTGGGCAAATTGTAAGTGCTGATTCTCTTTTTCGTACAACATTTAAGATACACAAGTACATATATCAATACCAAAAAATCACACCTTTGCATATAGATATATTACGTCTTGTTGTTGGATTGTGTGATAAATATGAATTGCCTTATTCTTTAGACAAAATGCAATATACCAAACATTTTTATCCTATATTTATTGAAGGTGAACCTTCTGTACAAGAGGTGATGAAAAATGATAAAGTGATTATTTTAAGTGATGATTTAGAAGATATATTAGAAGCCAAAGAGTATGCAAGTGGTGTTGGTACCTGGATGGCAAAAACGATGATCATGGTTCCACCTAAAACAAAAGTTGATGGAGTTAAGTACCCTACATATTATCGAAATGATGAAGAGGTATTGGAGTTAATTAATTCTTTACAGTATAATTATCTGTTTATATTTACAGATAGTGAAAATATTTTATATAAGATAAAAGAGTTTTTTAATTGTTAAAGGAGTCTTAGCAGACTCCTCATGTTTATTTTTGACAAGATTTAAAACTAATATCTGCGTTTTCTTTACTGCCACCTTCTTTACCGTCTGCTCCGAGTGAAATCATGTCAATATCTCCATCATTGTTTATGAATATATATGGATTTTTCCATGGATCAACAGGTACTTTTCCATCTAAAAAACCACCTTCTGGATAACTTTTGTATTTGTCAGGATCTGGGTTTGAAATCAATGCTTTGATACCTTCTTCAGTTGATGGATAAGTACCATTTTGAAGTTTAAAATTTTTCAATGCATCATTGATACTGTGCATTTGAATACATACAATTTTCTTTTTAGCCTGTTCACTTTGTCCAAGAAGATTAGGCAAAACCAAACCTGCCAATAGCCCCAGAATAATGATAACAATCATGATCTCAATAAGTGAGAATGCTTTTTTCATATATTAAATCCTTTAAAAAATAATAATATTTATTTAAATAGTTTCAATAAAGGGCATCTCTAAAAAACCTAATCGCACATAAGGAGCTTTAAAAATGCAATCTTTCACAAGATATTTGCTCAACTTAGCTACGGCTAGGTCTTTGCAAATCTCTTGCAAAATCTCACACTTTTAAAACCAATTATGAATGACTAGGTTTTTTAGAGGTGCCCTTAAGAAACTTATTATAAAATAAGACTAATATTATAGTGAAAGTAGCTTTAGAATTTATGAAAAAAGCAATTGTATTAATGATGACATTAGGCTTCATCTCTATCATAACAGCATTGGTTATATATACATTGAGTATCTCTGAAAAAAGTTTTCATACTGTTTCTGGTATTGATGCACAAAATCAATTTTCGTTAGTTTTTAAAGATTTTACTAAAATCATCAAAGCCAATACCAAAGATGTGAATGATTCTGATACTTTATCAATGTTCTTATCTATGAGCCTTCCACCGATAAAAGAGCCTAAAAGTGGTCTAGAAGTTGGATTACTTGTAGATTCCAGGATGTCTAAAATAAATATCAATTCTTTACTTACTTCTTTACTGCCTAGTGAGGGCAATTGTGATTTAAATGATACGACAGATAAATTGTGCAGACCATTAAATCGCTTTTTTGAAAAATATGAGATACGTGATAAAATTTTGCTAGAACAGTTAATGCTTGATACCGTAGATAAAGATGATATAGAGTTAGGAACTATGACAGAAATTGCTTCTGAAGATATTGATTTTTCACAAGGAAAGATTTATAGTTATAGCCATTTGAAAAAAATATTTGATGCTTATTATAAATTAACATCTGATAAAAATATTTTTCGCATTACCCAAGAGGGTGTGGAGGATTATTTCTATTTTGGAGATACCAATGCAAGTAAACAGATGTTAGATTGTGATGCACCAGATGTTCAAAATGCCATGAATTTAATATTACCGTCAAATTTTGTAAGTGATAGTGTAGACGAACAGGATTATTGTTCGATGTTTAACCAAAATGATCCTGAATTAAAAGAGATAAAAAAACTTTTTAGTATAAAACAATTTGATTTAAATGATACAAAAAGTAAGTATCTGATAAAATGTAACTTAATCTTCAATACAGATACCGTAAATCGTTCGTTGGTGTTTGATTATGATATTAAAAATAAGAGGATAGATAGTATTGAAAAACCTATTTTCGAATAATACCAAGATAGTATTTCTTACCCAAAATACAATGCCATATACACAGGGATTGTATGATGTGATTCTTGCACCTCAGTTTTACTGGGTAAAAAAGGTCTCACTTCCTGTCAAGTCACTTGGTGATGCCAAAAAGCTTAGTGAATCGGTTTATGAAGGAAGTCTGCCAAAAGGTACATACTCTTATGAAGTGAGTAAGGCAGGTGATGAATTTATAATTATAGCCTTTGATAAAGAGGAAATATCATCTTTACTTAAACGCTATTTTACAAAAGATGCAAAAGTCAATGCTATCTATTTTTCTCAATATGAATTTTCTGATTTAGATGCATGTTGTACTATAGATGCATACAGTTCTCTTGTAAATATTGATGGACTTTTGATGCAAGTACCAAGAAATTGTACTGAGCCAAAATTAACGATAGATGATTTACTTAAAAATGTCAAACTTTCAAAAACAAAAGTGAAATTAGGTTCATTAGATCATGAAGTAATGGATAGACGTACTTTTGTGTATTTAGCAGCAGGTGTTGTTGCTATATTGAGTGCATTTATTTTAGAGTATATTGATTATAAAAAAGAAGCTAGTGCATTAGGTGAGGCAAAAACAGCTTTGATACGAAAGTATGATTTACCCAGAACCTCAATGCAATTGAAAAGTATTAAAAATTCTTTGAACAAAACATTTAAAAAACAAAAAGCTTTACGTGAACAATTATACGCTTTTTCAAAACTTCCATTAACTAAAGATGAATATATTGAATCTATATCATTTGATGATAAAGGAGCACAGGTACGTATAAAAGTCAATTCACAACAAAGAGAAGAGATGATAAAACAAAAACTGACACCAATATTTAAAATCAAAAATAGTACTTTTGATGATAATATCCTGACATTAGAGATTGCTTCATGACACAAAAAAATACACTTATTTTCGTTGTAGTTTCTATTTTATTGCTTGCTCTTTTTTATCATTTAAAAAGTGATGCTAAAGAGGATTATTTTGAACAAAAAAAACAATTGGTACTATTTCAAAAAGAAGCTAAAGAGATAGGGGCTTTAAAAAAACGTTTTAAAGACAAATCTATGACAAGGCGATTAATCGCTTCTTTAGAAAGGATTTCTAAGCCTACTAAAGATCAAAGTAAATCAAAGGTGCGAGTTTTGGTATTTGAAAACTTAGGAAACAATGCCCTTAATGCAATTTTGAGAAAAGTAGAAAACTCTGGTTTAAAGGTTAAAAAACTTCAAATCCAGAGAGTAGATGCTCAAAAAGCCAAAGTACGACTGGAGATCAAAAAATGAAAAAAGTACTTTTAATTTTTCTTTCATTATATTTTGCAATTGTCTTTTTGATGCCTAAAGTTAATCTCTATTATACACTTAAACAATTTGCTCAACAAGAGAAAATCACAATTGTACAAAAAAGTGTTAGTGATCGTTGGTTTGATTTAAAAATCACAGATGCAGACCTTTTTTATGATGGTATTAATAGTGCTCATATTGATACTTTAAAAATTTTACCCTGGATTTTTTATAATAAAATTGTTGCTTTGGATATTCATTCTGGTAAAGATATAAAAAAGATGTTTGATTTTAAAGCTGATAGTGTTGATGTGGTACTTAGTATTTTAAATCCTTTTGTAGCTAAGATTGATGCAAGTGGAAATTTTGGTAAAGTATATGGTACATTTAATCTTAAAAGCGGGAAGTTAAAACTTATATGTGAGCCAACCAATAAGTTTAAAAATTCTCAGGCATTTAGAGAAGTGTTCAGAAAAACACAGGAGGGATATGTTCATGAATCAAACCTCTAATAAAATGCTTAAGATATTTATTTTTTATATATTACTTCCATTTGCTTTGGTGAAACTTTTGTATAGTATTGGTGGATTTTTCTTGGTAAAAGATGATTTACAAGCTTCCAAAGGTCAAAATTTAGGATATCATTATAGTCTGAATTTTGCTAATAAAATTTTACAAAATGGTACAATACAGCCTCAAAAAGTACAAATAGAAGCAACCAATAGAATAAAAGATATCAAATTAAAAGGTACTTATTTAGATGATGTTAATAGCTTTATCGTGATTGAAGATCATTTAGGAACTACCTTTTTGTATAAAGGTGATAGATATGTTGGTTACACATTAAAAGAGATTTATGACAGTCGTGCAATTTTTGAAAAAGCAGGAAAAAATTATGATCTTGTGATAGATGAAGATGATCATAAACCAATGAAGCAATCACACAACAGCGGCGGTATGGAAAAAAATAGTTATACCAATGAGAGCCAAGAGAGTTTTGCTCCTGTAAGTGTTCCTCGTGAAGAAGTAAATTCTTATATCAAAAATCCAAATAAAATTTGGCAAAATATTCGTATTCAAGAGTTACGTAAAAATGGTCGTATTGATGGTTTTAGAGTAAATTATGTAAAAAAAGGTTCATTTTTTGATACATCAGGATTAAAAAGTGGTGATATTATCAAATCAATAGATGGTAATGAAATCCATTCTCTCTCAGATGTCATGAAATATTATAACAATATTAACAATCTTGATGGATTGGCATTGACTGTACAGCGTGGTGAGAATATGGTAGATTTAGAGTTTAATATTAATTAGGGGTAATGATGAAGAGAATTTTGATAAGTTTTGCATTAGCTGGAGTTTTGTTCAGCACAAGTAGTTCAGCTGCTGTTATTAAAAATGATCCAAATACAGTAAAAATAAATTTCAAAAATTTAAAGATTGTTGATTTTATCAATATGGTAGCACATATTACAGGAAAAAATATATTAATTGGTCAAAATATTCAGGGAACAGTTGATTTTGTTTCTGTAAAACCTGTAAGAAAAGATAAAATATATGATCTTTTGATCAAAGTACTTTCAACTAAAGGTTATACAATATCAGACACAAATAATGGCTTTTTACAAGTGATCAGAAGTTCTGATGCTCCAAAATCTGCACCTCCTATGTATGGTGATTCTGATATTGGTGAAGTTCAGACTGTTGTTATTCCTGTCAGGACTTTGAATGTTCGTACGATATTAAGACAAGTCAATTTTTTACTTAGTAAGTATGGTAAAATTACCCTATCATATGAAAGTAATTCTATCGTTG
>JALSQA010000007.1 GCA_026985685.1 Campylobacterales bacterium
AAACAATATACCCTGTCATGTCATCTTTGTTCTTTGGCAAAGGTTCGTAAAAATGTTGTATTTGGCGAAGGAAATTCTAACGCACAAATCATGTTTGTGGGTGAAGGTCCAGGAGAGATGGAAGACAATACTGGAAGACCTTTTGTAGGTAGAGCAGGGCAGTTACTGACGAAAATAATTGAAAATGTACTTGAATTAAAAAGAGAAGATGTTTATATTGCAAATATTGTCAAATGCAGACCTCCTTCAAACCGAGTACCAACACAAGAAGAGGCAAACCTTTGCAAACCTTATCTTTTTAAGCAGATAGAGTATATTAATCCAGACATTATAGTCTCTTTAGGTTCGACAAGTTATAAGTATCTAACCTCTGATATGGATATGCCCATATCAAAAGTTCGTGGTGAGGTGATTCAATTTGATGGAAGGAAGTTAGTACCAACTTATCATCCTAGTTATCTTTTAAGAAACCCATCAGCAAAAAAAGATGTATTTCAAGATATGTTAAAAGTAAAGGCAATGTTATGAAAAAAGTTATTTATATATTTTTATTGAGTTTAAATTTTATATACGCTTCTCCTGCAAACCAACCTGCACAAATGGTGGTGATGGATTATAATTGGGTAGAAGATGATAATGCAGATGATACGGTATATCATGAAGTAAGAGAAACGCCTATATTAGAAAATGAATCAAATAATACTTTTAATAGACAAGAAGATACAACTACTTATATAGAGGAGGGTGCAGATTTATCTCAGTTACGCAATTCTGATCAGATAAAAGTAGCTCTTTTAGTGCCCAAAAAAGTTATTGGTGCTTATGCTAACTCTGTAGCAAATAGTATTATTGCTTATTTGATTAGTAAAGATACTCGTTTTTTATTTGAAGTATTTGATAGTGGTACGCAAAGTCCTGATGATTTAAATCTAGCAATGCAAAAGATAAAACATAAAGGATATCAGTTTGTTATCGCTGCTGTAACCGCAGATGGTGCACAGTCTTTAGCTCCACTTGTGAGTGATACTCTTGTATTTATTCCAACAGTCCACCATGAAGATGTAGCTATCAAAAATCCAAATATTATATTTGGTGGTATTGATTATACTGCTCAAATTGATGCTTTATTGCCATATGCAGATGATAAAATTGTAATATTTAATGATCATAGCAGACTTGCAAAAAAGATTTCAGCAGTTATAAAAGACCGTCGTATTGAAGATGTTGTATATGAAAAAGAGATTAAAAACATGAAGGCTAATATCTCATATATCTTTAAAAGAAATCATAAACTTAAAAATGCTTCTGTTTTTTTAAATATGCCTGTTGTAAAATCTGCCCTTATTGCAACACAATTTAGTAGATATGAAGATAATATTTCAAAAATCTTATCAACACAGGTAAATTATTCACCTCTTTTGCTTACTCTGACACAGTATCAAGATCGAAAGAATTTTTTTATAGCCAATTCTATATCAGATATGCCTTTTAAGATAGAAGATACCAATACCTTATTAGGTGGGGAAATCAAATATAACTGGATTTCATATGCCACAACAGTAGGGCTTGATTATGTATTTTGTAACTATTTTGGATCTAAAAATATACGAGAATTTGATGAAGAGGTGTATGATAAACAGATATATTATAAAGTTTCTGTTATGCAAGCTATGAGAGGTAGTTTCAAACGAACACAAATACCAATCAATGAAGAAAAACCTACATGGTAGTAAGTATAAAAAAAGAGTGCTATCAATTTTTTTGAAAAATTGATATAATAAAAATATGAAATTTGAATGGGACAATAAAAAAGAAAAAACCAATATATTAAAGCATGGTGTAACATTTGCACAAGCATCTTATGTTTTTTCTGATCCTTTTGTTTTAAGTAAATTTGATGATGAACATTCAGATGATGAAGATAGATATGTTATTTTAGGTAAAAGTTTGAATGAAGCTATACTCGTCGTTGTTCATACATATAGAGATCAAAATGGTGTTGAATTTGTTAGAATTATAAGTGCAAGAAAAGCTACAAAAAATGAAAAAAAAGTATATCAAAGAAGGTGTCAAAAATGAAAAAAGAGTACGATTTTACAGACGCAGAACAAGGAAAATTTTATAGACCGATTGAAAAATTAGATATACCAATATATTTAGATAAAGATGTACAGGATTTTTTGATGAAATATATTAGTAAAAATAAAAGTAGCTCATCACTTAGTGAGCTAGTCAACTCTTTAGTAAAAAAAGATATAGAAATTTCAAAAAAATTAGCCTCATAGAAACTTTAGTTTAGAAAAAGGTCTAAAACCTTCTTCCTAAACTAAACTCTATCTTAGATGTTCTATCACCCTCTTTGTCATCTAGTGCTTTTGCGTAAGATATTTGCAATGGCACACCAAGTGGTGATTTTGCCCATTCTATACCTATACCAGCAGAAGATCTGTGTATTTCATTAAACTTATCATCTCCTGTCATACCATAATCAAGAAATGTCAATATCCTCATCTGTACGGCTTCAACTAAAGGTATACTAAATTCTAAAGAAGCAGCTGCTAGTTTTTTTGCTCCAACTAATGCACCAACACTATTTCTAGGGGATAGTGTGCCGTACTTGTATCCTCTGACACTGCCCATACCACCTAAATAAAGTTTTTCATTGAGTGGTAGATTTCCTTGATCACCGATAACACTAAATCTACCTTTAAGACGTACGATAAGATCATAATCAATCAAATCCTCAAGTCCATAATAGTATTTTGCACTAAGTGAAGTTCTTGTAAATTTTGCATCACCACCAACACCTGCATACTCAAAACTACCTGTAATATTCATACCATGTCTTGGAAGATAATAGTCATCTGTATTATCAAAAGTAAGTGCTGGAATCAAAGAACTTTTGATAACCCTGCCTGGTTGATAATAAATCGTATCTTTTAAACTATCACTTACATCAGATAGCTCAGTATCTTCATATAGATACGTTAAAGATGCATGATAATGACGACCAAGTTTTTTACCTACTTTGAGACTTCCACCAAGTGAGTTTTCATTATAATCATAATAATCAAACTTTCTTCTATAAACATTACCACCAAGGCTATAAGTTGAGTCAAAAACACGAGGATTATAAAAGTGTAAACTTCCTCTGACTGTTTTTTCAGAAGTATCAAGATCGATTCCTGATTCGATACCTGAACCTAAGAAGTTTTTATCAGAAAGTCCTAAATTAATCCCAAATCCGTCATAACTACCATAAGATAAACCACCCATAATACTACCTGTACTTGCTTCATCTACTTTGACCAAAAGATTGACATGATCTGCATCTGTAGGTGTAGGTATGATTTGAACATCATTAAAGAAACCTGTTCGTCTTAGTGCATTGATTGAATCTTGCATATCTGTTTGTGTATAAGGTTCACCTTCACTAAGATAAAGTTCACGTCTGATAACCCTATCCATTGTCCTGTAGTTACCTGCGATAGTTATATTGCTAACATAGACTTTATGATTTGGCTGGATGATATATCTTACTGTTGCTATGTGAGTATTTTTATTTTGTTGAACATCTGGATAAACTTTAGCGAATGCATAGCCTTCATTTGAAAGTTCTTTTTTAATTGTAGTTATATCTTTTCTTAGTTTTTCAACATTAAAAACTTTTCCTTTGTGGAGTTTTAGTTTTTCTTCAAGCTTCTTTTTATTTACCACACCATCATCTGCCTGAATCGAAACATCACCAACATGATATTGTTTACCTTCAGAAATATTATAAGTCAAAGTAGCAGTATAATTATCAAAGTTTGTTTTCAAAAATGGTTTAGATACTTTGACATCTAAAAAACCATGTTTTAAATAAAACTCTTTAATACGCATTGAATCAAATCCCAGCTGATTTGCTTTTAACTTTCCATCATCTCGACCTAAAAGCCAGCCAAAAGATTGTTGTTGTTTATTTGCAAGGTAAGGTGCAAAATCTTTATAATGATACTTTTTAGTTCCATTAAAATGGATGGATTTGATATAAACGTTTTCGCCTTTATTGACAACAATATCTGTTTTAAGACTACCTTTGTTTAGTGGCTTATTTTTAACTTCTACTGTAGAGTCATAATAACCCTCAGATTCAAGTTTTTTTGTGATTTTTTGTTTCATACTTTTGACTTTGGCGTTGTCATAAACATCACCTTTGTGTAAACCTGCTTCTTTTAGGGCTTCTTCATTTTTGTCCGTTGAACCGTACCCTTTAAGATCTATTTTAGCGATAAGTGGCTTCTCTTTGACATGATATATGAGTGTACCATTTTTTTCTTCTACCCATATATCTTTGAAATACTGTTGTCTGTATAGTGCTTTGACACTATTACTGATTTTGTCAGCTGATACATTTGTACCTGGTTGAATATTGATAATCTCTTTTGCTATTTCAGGAGAAATATGTACCAAGCCATCAAATTTGATATCTTTGATCTGTTGTGCCTGTGCTAACTGAGTTACTAAAAACGAGGTTAGTAATATATTTTTACTTGTATGCAAAAATTTGGATGAATTCATATGCAAATAACCTTATATTGAATTTGAAAGATTATACAGATATTTTACTAATGAAATACTATTTTACAATATTTAACGATCTCTTTGATAAAATCAAACTAAAAAAGAAAAAAGATGAATATTGGAATAATAGGTCTAGGCTTGATGGGTGGTTCTTTTGGACTTGCCTTAAAACAAAATCAGATTTCTGGCAAAATAGTTGGATATGATCACAATCAAAAGCATTGTGATCAAGCCATAGAGTTAAATTTAGTAGATGAAATTGGTGATTTTGATACGATTAAATCATGTGATGTTATCATTTTAGCTGTTCCTGTAGAGGGAATTATCAAAGCTTTACATGAACTAAAAGATATATCACCTGAAACTACTGTGATAGATTTGGGAAGTACAAAAGCAAGAATAGTTGAAAATTGTCCAGCTAATATTCGGCAAAATTTTGTAGCAGCTCACCCAATGGCAGGAAAAGAAAAGTTTGGTCCTACTGCTGCAATCCCAGATCTTTATAAAGATAAAATAGTGGTATTGTGTGATTTAGAAGAGAATGCACTTTTACATAGTGATCGTGCGATTGAGATTTTTACACTTTTGGGTATGCATATTGTCTATATGAAAGCAAAAGAACATGACAGACACGCAGCGTATATTTCACACATGCCTCATGCTATCAGTTATGCACTAGCAAATAGCGTCATGCATCAAGAAGATCCAAAAAGTATCTTGGCATTGGCAGCAGGAGGATTTAAAAGCATGAGTCGCATAGCCAAAAGCTCTCCCTATATGTGGACAGATATCTTCCTCCAAAACAGAGAAAATGTTGTAGAAGCTATAGAGAGTTTTCAAAAAGAGTTACAAAAAGCCAAAGAGATGATTGAAAATACAGATGAAAATGCACTAAAAGAGTGGATGTTCAGTGCCAATAATTTGCATAAAATATTGTAAATAAAAAAATGGTGAGTGTCATTTCTACTACCAAAAATTCAGTTTTGGTACTAGAAAATATGTCATAAAAAGATATTCAAACCTCCAAAAACTCCACTCCATCTTTAGAGCCAATCACTAAAAAACTTCTAAGATCTGCTAAAGATTTTATCTTTTCAAGCTCTTTGTAGTTTTCAAGCTGTTTTATCCCATCTTTTTTGATAGTATCAATGTTATTTTTTTTTCTTATCCATTTTAACTCAAACATATAGTTATATGGAACTTTCTCATCTCGTCTCTCTAAGATAATATCTGGATATTTGTTATCTATCTCAGTTTGTGAGTGTATGTAGTAAAAACTTGCAAAGCTTAGGA
>JALSQA010000008.1 GCA_026985685.1 Campylobacterales bacterium
ACACCTGCACAAAAACAAAAAGCAGAGCAGAAAAGAGCATTTGTAAATAGCTGGCAAGTTGCTTTTGGTGGAACAAGTAAAGATATAGCATATGATGTATGTGCCGCAGAAAATGATAATGTGATTGTGGTAGGAGACTGTCGTTCTTATGGAAAAGGGCGTGATGATGTTCTTGTTCTTAAAGTAAATACTCATGGAAAGCTACTTTGGAAAAAAACATTTGGGAAAAAACGAAAAGATATTGCATATGCTGTTGTACAAACGACAGATGGAAATTTTGTTGCCGTAGGAGAAACTAGATCTTTTAGCGAAATGGGAGATCCAGATGTTTATGTGATTAAATTTGATACCAATGGAAAGCTCATATGGGAAAAAAATTTTGGTGGAAAGATGAAAGACTTTGCCAAAGATGTTGTAGCTACAAGTGATGGCGGTGTGCTTATCGCAGGAGCAAGTGAATCTTTTGGAGATACCTATCTTGATTCTTATATACTTAAAGTAAATAAAAATGGTAAAGAAGAGTGGGCAAAAGTTTTAGGTGGTGAACGTGATGATATAGCTAATTCTTTGGCTTTGACAAGCGATGGTGGTTTTGTGATTGCAGGTGTTAGTGAAAGTTATCAAAATGGTAGTAAAGATTTCTATATAGTTCGTTTTGATAGTCATGCTAAACAAAAATGGACTAAAGTTTATGGTGAAGATAATGAAGATATCGCATATGGTGTAGTGGCAAGTGAAAATGGTTCATGTGTTGTTGCTGGTAAAACAAAATCATTTGGTTCAAAACGAAGTGATATCATGGTGTTAAAAATTGCAACAAATGGAAAATTGATATGGCAAAGACTTTTTGGTTATAAAGATAAAGAGTGGGCAAATGCAATTACAAAAACAGACAATGGTTTTATGCTTGCTGGTACAACTAACTCTTTTGGACATGGTAAATTTGATTTTTATGTAATGCAGTTAGATAAAGAGGGACATAGTTTATGGGGACCAGTTTATGGTGGAGAAGATGTTGATAAAGCATACGGATTGACACGTACTAGTGCAGGAAATTATGTAGTAGTTGGAGAGACGAAAAGTTATGGTAAAGGAAATTTTGATTATTTTATGTTGCAGCTTAGAAAAAAGAAGTAAGTAACCCATATCGTGATATAATCATTTCATGATAGAGCAAGAATCGATAGAAAACCTTAAAAATCGTTTAGATGTTGTTGATGTAATAGGAAGTTATATCGAGCTTAAAAAGAGTGGGGCAAATTTTAAGGCAAATTGCCCTTTTCATGGTGAAAATACACCCTCTTTTGTTGTCAGTCCTGCAAAACAGATATATAAATGTTTTGGTTGTGGTGTAGGTGGTGATAGTATTAAGTTTGTCATGGAGTATGAAAAACTTTCTTATCCAGAAGCTATAGAAAAACTTGCATCACAATATAATGTCCATCTAAAATATACCCAAAGTAAAGAGAACCATTCAAAAGAACAAAAAATCATTGAAGATCTTAATTTTTACTTTCGTAATAATCTTGATAAAAACATTGTTGCAAAAAATTATCTAAAAGATAGAGGTATCTTTGAATCTTCTATAGAAAAATTTGAAATTGGGTTTGCTCCTGAATCTTTTAAGACATTAGAATTTATGAGGGCAAAAAGAGTCTCTTTTAGTGATGCTAAAGAGTATGGATTAGTTGCAGTTGGAGAGAGTGGGAAACCATACGCAAGGTTTTCACAGCGTATTACTTTTCCTATCTTTACACCTACAGGAAAGATTGTAGGTTTTGGCGGTCGTACTATTTCTAATCATCCTGCAAAATATATCAATTCTCCGCAAAGTAAAATTTTTGATAAATCTCATTTATTATATGGCTACCATAAAGCAAAAAATTCTATTATGCAAAAGGGTGAAGTGATTGTAACTGAAGGTTATTTGGATGTGATCATGCTACACCAGGCAGGATTTACAAATACCGTGGCAACTTTAGGTACTGCTTTGACTGCTTATCATGTTCCTATATTATCAAGAGGTGATCCTAAAATTATCCTGGCTTATGATGGTGATAAGGCAGGTAAAGCTGCTGCTTTTAAAGCTGCATCACTTTTAAGTTCTAAAGGGATTGGTGGAGGAGTAGTTATATTTGGTGAAGGCATGGATCCAGCGGATATGGTTAAAGCACAAAAGATACAAGAACTTAATGAACTTTTTTTATCTCCTAAGCCTTTGATAGAGTTTTGCCTTGAAGAGATTCGTTTACAATATAATATCAATGATCCATTACAAAAAGAGCAGGCATTAAAAGCAGCCACGCAATATTTGCAAACTTTATCACCTGTACTGCAAGATGAGTATAAGGGATATGTTGGAGCTTTATTGGGTGTCAATGAGAGATTAGTTGGCATAAAAAGAGAAAATAATTTTCAACAAGATGATAGAAATTTTAACAGACAAAGACGTGAAGATATATCAGAATTAACAATGATTAAGACAATAATGGCAGATCCTAGGATTATTGATACAATTTTTGATATCGTTGGATCAGAAATTTTTAGAGTACACTCTCATGAGTTTGCACTTGTTTTATCCCAGCAGTATGAACATCCTGATTTGCTGGGGATATCAATTCGTGATGATATCAAGGTGCTTGATGAAGAATCAGTTAAAAAGCAGTTAAGACAATTTTTGATAAAACATTATAAAGAGGGGCTTTTTAAAGTAAAACAAAATAGAAATATCACTTTTGAGAAAAAGAGTTTTTTACTCAGACACATAAAAGAAAATTTACAAAAATTACAACGGGGGGAATTGGTAGCGTATGAGAGCTTTAGCACTATTTAGCGGAGGGCTTGATAGTATGATTTCTGTAAAATTGATTACCCAGCAGGGAATTGATGTTACAGCAATACATATAGACATGGGATTTGGCAGCAGCAAGGATAAATCAGAACTATTAAAAACCAGAGCCAAAATGGTTGGAGCTGATTTTGAGATAGTTAATATTCGTGAACAGTTTGTAAAAGAAATTTTATTTGATCCAAAGTATGGCTATGGTAAAAATTTTAATCCTTGTATTGATTGTCATGGAAATATGTTTCGTGTAGCAAAAGGGTTGTTATCAAAATTTGATGCATCTTTTATCATTACAGGTGAAGTTTTGGGACAAAGACCCATGAGTCAAAGATCAGAAGCAATAAAAAATGTTACACGTTTAGCAGGTGATGAAGAGGGTGGCATAATACTTCGTCCTATGAGTGCTAAACTGATGACACCAACAATCCCAGAAAAAGAGGGATGGGTAGATCGTGAAAAACTTCTTGGGGTTGAAGGAAGAAGCAGGGAAGTACAGTTAAGACTAGCAAAAGAGTATGGATTTGAAGAGTTTGAGAGTCCTGGTGGTGGCTGCTTATTGACAGAGGGAGCATTTGAGCAAAAAATACGAGATTTATTAGCTTATGAAAAATTCACAACACAAGATATTGATCTGTTAAAAGTTGGAAGGCATTTAAGATTACCTGATGGTGCGAAGTTGGTTATCGGTAGAAACCAAGAGGAAAATGAACAAATAGCAAAAATTAAAAATGATAAATATCTTTTTGCAAAAGCAAATGATATAGCTGGACCATTGAATCTTATCTCAAAAAATGCTACCATAGAAGATAAAAATCTAGCCTCAAGGCTAATTTTAACCTATACTAAAATACCAAAAGAAGAAGAGGGTAGTGTAGAAATAGGTGAAGAAATTATAAAAGCAAAAAGTTTACAGAGTAAACAAGAAGCACAAAAATATTTTGTAGTCAAATAGGAGAATAAAAATGAGCACAACAGCAGTAGTTGTAATATCAGGTACATTAATGGCATTAATACTAATTGGTGCGGTATATGTAGGATTGCATTTTAGTAAAAAATCAGTACAAAAAAGACGTGAAATTGAAGCAAAACGCCAAGAGCTTCAAGAAAAAGAAGCACAAAATCGGAGAAAATTTTGAAAAGAACGTTCCTGGATTTATATGGAGCGTGGATACTATTTTTTCACTACCTTAAATGGCCGATTCTTATCGGTCTACCTGTTTTGTATCTGGAGATGGGATATAAGCGAAATCTAGTGATGGATATTTTATGGGTATATTGTTTATATCTTGTGTTGGAAAGTTTATATCGTCGATATATACTCAAACAGCGTTGCACATCAAAAGGGTGTGATGTTGAGTAATTAAAGATAATTTGATATAATTATTTTCCTTCAGTTTGTGGGGCATTAGCTCAGCTGGGAGAGCGCTTCGCTGGCAGCGAAGAGGTCAGCGGTTCGATCCCGCTATGCTCCACCAAAAATCAATCAACTTATAATCTCGAAATAGGTAAAATTTCTTATACGCTTTTAGTATGAAGGAAATACTATGCAAGAGATCGAACGAAAATATCTGCTCAATGATTCTATTTTACCTTTTTTAAAAAACTTGCACCCTATTTGTAAAAACTATACACAGTTTTATACAAAAATAACCCCTGATGAAAGTTTACGTTATCGTAAAGAGGGAAAACACTACTATCAAACATATAAACAAGGAAAAGGAGCGATAAGAAAAGAGATTGAAAAAGAGATTGATGGTAAATATTATCATAAAAAGTTAGATAAATGTGTTGGGAATCTTATTAAAAAAGAGCGTTGCCTGATAAAAATAGAAAATAAAGAATACAGTATAGACAACTATAAAGAACAACTAAAATCTCTTATTGTCATGGAAATAGAATTTCCAAATATTCAAGATTATAAAAAGTATAAACTTCCATCTATTTTACAAAAGTTCATCAAAAAAGAAGTTACAATGGATGAGTGTTATAAAAATAAAAATTTAGCACTTTTTGGATTGCCATTAGATGATAAAGATCATAAACGCATTGATCATGTATTGCCAAAACTTTTACAAAAACAGTATGAAGCCATTAAAACATATAGACAAAAAGTATGTAAAGGTGATGATGAAGAAGATTTACATCAATTACGTATAGCACTTCGCAAAAGTATAACATTGATAGGTGCAAGTAAGTTTATGTTTGAAGATAACTCCTGGCGTGAACATAAAATATTTCTCAAACAAGTCATCTCTTTAACAAATGAAAAACGAGATTTGGATGTATTTAAGCAGACACTAAAACAACAGCAAATACAATATAAAACGCCTTTGTTTGTAAATGCGGTATATTCTTTAAATCAGAAGATAGAGGATAAACTTCAGGATGAAAATAAAAAGATTATATCCTCTTTACAAAGTCCATATTTTGATAAAGGTTTTATCAATTATCAAGCTTTTATTATGGATATGTTTAAAAAAAATGAGTCTGTTTATGGGGCTTATCATAGCCAAAAAATTGCTAAATATATGCTATATAAATATAACAAAAAGATGAAAATTTTAATGTATCAATATAAATCTAATCACAATGAAGAACTATTACATACTATTCGTATTATTTTTAAAAAGCTTAGATATATTTTAGAAAGTTTTAGAGATTTTTTTCATAAAAAAGAGATTTTATTGACAATTAAAAATATTAAACATATACAAACATCTTTAGGTATTTTTCATGATATTTGTGAACAAAAACGTATTTTATTAGACTTTTTAGGTGAATGTAAAGATGAAAATATAGTATTTGTTATAGAAAATGGCTTATTACCTGGGTTAAAGAATTTTCGGAAAAAAGAGTTGAAGGAGATTGAAAGAACTATAGATGACTTTATTGAAAAACATCAAAATTATTGTAGCTGTTTTACTTATATTGTAAAATGAACAAGAACTATACAATACATAGTGGAATGTCT
>JALSQA010000009.1 GCA_026985685.1 Campylobacterales bacterium
CACAGGAACCACGACATCATCTCTTGGAGCAAAATACTCCTTACACTCAGGAGCATCTACATAAATTTTGTAGGGATAAACAGAACTTATATAGGGATTGAAAGAGGTTATTAAAAATAGTTTATTTCCAACAACTCTGCTACTGTTTATAGAGCCATTTATCTTATAAGAACTCAAACTCTTGACATTCTCTATATCTGAAACATCAAATATATCTACAACAATAGAAGGCGAATTTCTATACTCATCATCAACACTACCATCTGGTCTGTATGGTTTTCCATTTTGTGTACCATAATTTGAAAGAGATATCAGCCTATCACCAACCAGATAGATAGAGTCGATATGACCACCAATTGAAATCTGTTTAATCGGATTTAAATTACCATTTGAGATATTTTCAAAAGTAGTAATATTTACAAAATGTCTAACAAAATTTTTAGGATCTTCACTTACATAATAGATATATCTATCATCATGTTTTACGATATCAGACTCATCAACACCTTGTTCCTGAAGGTTTGTACCTGAAGCATCATCAGAAGCAGCTGGTGCACTATCTTTTGCCATACTCGGAGCTTCCAACGCTCCACCATTTACCATCTGAGTATCTACACCACCATCACGCATGAGTGTCAATGGATAGTATCCGCATACTGGTCTGACATTTGTGAGTAACATATCTCTCACATATGCTTTGACATCTTCTATAGTCTCAAAATTGTGCAGTCTTGCAGCATTTGTCGCAGTAGATATCGTCTGATCTTTGTCTGATTTGACCCAGATACCATCACTGTTTGTGATATGAGAGATAGTAGGATAGTTCTCTTTGACACCTTTTTCAAAAAATTCCCATCCATCATTTGAAGCATATTTCCAAAGTGTAGCATCATCAAAAATCTGAGGCGATACAACACTATTTACAGGTAAAGAGATAAGATTCCAGCCCTTTTTGAGGGTGATATTTTCATCACTGTTACGCTCATCATCAGCAAAATGCAAAGCCCAGTCCCGCTTACTCTTCACCCAAAAGCCATGCCAGCTTTGCAAAGAGTCAATCTTAGCATACCCCTTTTGGGTAATCTTTTCCTGGATATCACCAAAAGGTGAATACCCCCTCCACTTCTGAGTAGAAGCATCAAAATGCCAAACCTGCTCCACATCATCCCCATCAAATATACTCATGTCATCTATCTTTGAAGTCGAACCAATAAGCTGCCACCCTCTATGAAGTAACAAAGCACTATCCCCAAACAAAAAAGAGAAAAACAACATCAAAACAATCAAAACCTTCTTCATGATATATCCTTTGATTTTTCTTATAATGATATTGTACTATAAAATAATGTAGAAATAATGTCTGACAGTGATATATTTCGTTTCAAGCTCCAGCTTGGAACGATACATGAAATGTCAAATTGAAATATTTTTATAAATCCTCGGAAACCACATTTTAATGTGGTACAAATAGAATGATTTATTTCATGATTACAAATCTTTCGATGAAAATTCTTTTATCTCCTCTTTTGAAAGTCCTGTTATTTCAGCTATCATTTTTATATCAAGATTTTGTTTTAGCATCTTTTTGGCGATGGCAAATTTTGTCTCTTCCACTTTTTTCAAACCTTCCTCTTTCCCTTTTTGCAATCCATCCTTATAAAGTGGATCTCGCTCTTTTTCGATGATAAATGGCATGGCTAACTCCTCTTGTTTTTTGGCTTTGTACTTTTTGTGTATATTTGGTCTTAGTCTTAAAAGATAAAAGAGTTTTCTTAGATAATCTTCTCTTCTTTTATTGTCCAATTTTAGCAACTTCTCTTGTAACTTTACAAATAGTTTATCAAAATCCTTGATATTACAAAGTATTGCGATGATATTATCTGTGATATCTTCACTTTCTATCAATTTTGAACAGTCAAAATCTCTTATATCTCTTACTTCATAATTATAGCGTAAATTTTTCTCATTTATTTTAGAAGATATTTTTATATCAAGATCACCTACATAAAGCACCATCTGAAAAGGAAACTCATCATAACTCTCATAGATGAGTGAGGCATATTTGAGCATTCTTTTTGGCATGAGGGTGTCGTTTATGGATTGGATTTCGAGGTGAAAGAGCGTGTCATCTTCTAATCTTGTCAAAAGATCAACTCTTCTCTCTTCTACCTTTGGAAAACTTGTTTCTAAAACCTCTTTGATCTCTTTGTTTACTAAAAGTTTTATCAGAGTTCTTGGAACTTCATGAAATAGCTCTCTTAAAGTTCTATCATAGACAAATGATTCTGAATGATCTGACATGAGATACTCCTTTTGGTGATGGGAGTATTTTAGCAATTATTTTTTACTTTGTTAAATAATATTTCATTTTGAAATGTTTTTTAACAAAGAATGGTTTTAAATCTACAAGTTAGGAAATGGTGCTTCTAGCTCAATCTTAAAACGATATCTAACAAATCTATCTATAATCCTCGGAGACCACATTTTAATGTGGTAAAAAACAAAACAAAAATATTCAACTTTTATCTCTATGCCGTCGTGGCTACGCTAACGCTCCAACCACTATGGTTCCAAACTTACAAAATAAGCACATGAGCACGAGACTCATAAACATTATATCTTTAGCATGTTAATACCTAAATAATATATCAGCTAACACTATTTAGCCTACACTTTTCTTCCAAACTATACATCTTTTGATCATGTATAATTGTTTGAGTCTTTTTTTCAAATCCTATATTAGTAAAAGGTATTTTTACATCATCTATATTAACTTTTTCAATATTTTCTAACCAATTTAACTTTTGCCATTCTCCATCGATTTTTACTTCTGGATCACCCATGATATCAACATCTCTTCCACCTATTTTTGCAAGTGAAAAGTATGACTTTAGGTTTTTATCATCTGCTTCTGTTTTTTTTATCGGCTGGTAAGATTTTAATTTTTTAGAAACCTCCTTAACCCCTTCTTGAGTAGTTATAATATCTATATCATGAGTTTTTTCTTTGCAACCTCTCATATATAAACTAGCCCCTCCAGTTATCACCCAAGGTTCTTCCATCTCCTTTAAAAATCGAGCAATTTTTTTAACAGAATCTTTTAAAGAGTTCATGACTCTAAAATCCCAAGCTTTATTTAATCCATCTTTATTTCTTTCATAAACATCATCTGATATATATGGACACAATGCTTTTGTATAATGATATTTCACCAATAAACTCATAGCCGAGTCTGTATTGTCCACTTTTTCATAAATTCTGGTTATTTCATTATCTAACTCTAGCATCTCTTTTGATGCTCTGTTATAGTTTAACATTTCATCAACAAATTCATAGAGTAATCCAAAAGATAATAAAACAAATATTATTTTATAAGGAGCATTAAAAAAATTAGTTGGTTCAGTTGGTGGGGTTGGTATAGATAGTATATATAGATTAATTAAAGCAGGTAAAATTAAAATTAAAATAAATAACGGTATAAAAATCCAATAAAATACAATGCTTCTCTTTTTAAGATACATCTCTTTATAAAGAGTATGATTCCAAAATGCATTTTCCTGGAGCATAGACAAAAGTCTTCTATTTGGATTTGAAAAATCTTTTATATTAAAATCAGCATTTATTGTAGAACTTTTTTTATACAAGCACTCTTTTAATTTTTTGTCAAATACCAAACTCTCTGTTTTTAAATTGGCTAACTCAAAATTACTAGTAACTTTATCATATGCACTATTTAAAATAAGTAGCTTATCAAATTTAAATGCTAGCATATTTGCACGATTTATACGATTTTTTAAGTATTCTGTAACAATATGAATAATAGCAACAAATAACAAAAGATAAAAAATCAATATTTTATTTTCATTAAAAAGTAAAAATACTAAGAATATCAATTCAACAATCAACAAACAACTTCTACAATATGATAAATTTTGTGCTTCTTGAAATAATTTCTCTTTGTAACAATTAAGATTAATCATACTCAATCCTAATAGTAAATATATGCGAACTATAGATATCAGCCATGCAATAACCTTAAAAATTAAGATAACTTTACTATATTTAATTTTTAATTAAGACTTACATAAATATTTGATTTTTATAATTATTTTTTAACAAAGTTTAAGATTGGGATAGGTTTTTGTTAAGAGGTTTATATTTTTTTCTTAACTCGTTCCAAGCTGGAGCTTGGAACGAAATCAGATTGGGGACTAAAGTTTACACTTTGTATATCAAGATATTAGTGTAACTCTTCGTTTAGTTTTACTTCTCTTGTGCTTCTAAAGCCTTTGATTTCACCGGTGATGCTGTCTTGTCTGAAGTGTATGCCGTTTAGTCCTGCTAGTGTGGCACCTTTAAATACATCTGTATCTGCACTTTCCCATGTTGGGTTTGCTTCTTTGATTTTGTTATATTGGTCTGTGTCTATCAGGACTTTTGTACCTGCTAGTATCGTTACTCCTGCATCTACGATACACCCATCACCTAGAGGTATACCTGTTACTGAGTTTGCACCTAGTAGGGTGTTTTGTCCTATGGAGATTGGGTTTCCGTCTGTACCGCTTAGAACTCCAAGGATACTAGCTCCACCACCTACATCACTTCCGCTTCCTACGATTGCTGATGAGCTGATGCGTCCTTCTACCATTACAGGTCCTGTTGTTCCTGCGTTGAAGTTTATGTAGCTAGCTCCTGGCATGACTGTTGTACCTGCTGCTAGTTGTGCACCCATTCTTACTTTGCTGCTATCTAGTATTCGTGTGTTGTCTGCTGGGATGATATGTTGTAAAAATCTTGGAAATTTATCTACACTATCTATTTGAGGGTACATGCCATCAACTTTGAGTGAGATTTCATTTTCTCTAAGCCATGCCAACTCTATTGGCATATTTCCACTCCATGCTACATTTTCAAGTACTCCAAATGCTCCGTTTAGATTTAGTGATCTGAGCTTAGCTTTTTGTGTTGATAGTGCATATAGTTTGAGATAAACACTCTCGACTGATTTTGGAGCTGCATCTTCAAATAAAAATACTACTTTAAATGCCTGTGCATCATCTACTACACTTGAAGAGAAGAGTTCATTGATCGCCATGATGAGCTGGACATTTTTGTGTGCATCTCCTTTTGCTTCCTCTATATAAGGTGAGAAAAGTGCTAGTGCATTGTCTATAAACTCTTTTGAGATATTTGTCACAAATTCACTTTCACTTGTATCGATCTCTACACCACTCTCTTGTAGTGCAGCCATAAAAACTGCTGCTGAACCGTAGTTCTCTTTCCAGTTTATGACTGGATATGTCGCCTGTAAGATTTTGTCACTATTTAACTGACCTCTGTCTACTCTTGCGATACCAAACCCAACAGGTTCTTTATAGGTTTTTCCTGCTTTAAAATCTTCAACAAATTTTCCAAATTCTTCTGTAGTTTCTAATGCTTTTATAGCCATATATTATCTCCTTCTGTTATGATTGCTTCGTTTTCTGTCACCGCCACGGTCATCGCCGTCACGTCTTCTTTTATTTCTACCTCTGTTATTATAACCACGGTTTCGCTTTTTTGAGCCTCTTTTTTGACTTTCATCGTTTTTAAATCTCTCAAACAATCTCTCTACCTCAGCATTGTTCATGCCTATCTTGTCAGAGCCTTCTATGTCGTTTGCACTATACATCAGTGATGCAAGTTTGAGTGCGATATCTTCATCCACAAAATCTTTTTTCAATTCTTCTACTAAGTTTTTAGCCAAATCACTGATCTCTTGTTTTGCTACTTTTTCAAGCATGCTGCTTTTTTGTCGCATCTGCAC
>JALSQA010000010.1 GCA_026985685.1 Campylobacterales bacterium
CATCTTCTTCTTTTACTTTTTTTACTCTTGTATAAACACTTTTAACCACTTCAGGCTCTATAAAAGGTTCATCTGCCTGAACATTTATAATGATTTCATCATCATCAATAGCTAAAATATTTGCTGCTTCATTGATCCTATCTGTGCCACTTTTGTGGATATCTGATGTCATCACAGCATCAAAACCAAACTCTTGTGCGATATCGATCACCTCTTTTGAATCAGTTGCAATTGCTACTTTATCTATAGACTCAACCCTTTTGGCTGTTGCGATAACCATGGGCAGACCTTGTATATCTGCTAAAACTTTATTGGGAAATCTACTCGATGCAAGTCGTGCAGGTATGATGATCATGGGGATTCCTTTATCATAAAAATTGTAAAATCTTAGCAAAAAAAGGTTTATGCTTGTACTTATACCAAGATGAAAATGGTTTTTTGTTTAACTCCGATGCACATTTTCTTTATAACTTTATCTCAAAATTTAACCCAAAAGGTGAGCTTTTAGATATTGGTTCAGGCTGTGGTATAGTAGGCTTGCTATGTGCAAGAGATTTTCCAGTCAACCTAACACTCATCGACAAACAAAAACACAATACCTTTATCTCTAAAATCAATGCAAAAGTAAATAAACTTGATGCAAATGTTATTGAAGGAGATTTTATAGAAACAAATTTTGATAAAAAATTTGACTTTATCGTTTCAAATCCACCTTATTATCATCAAGGTATAACATCTAGCCAAAGTGAACATATAGCTATCGCAAAAGAAAATAACTATCTGCCCATTGAAAGTATGATAAAAAAAGTTAATACCATCATCAAACCAAGAGGAGATTTGATATTTTGTTATGATGCCAAACAATTACCCAGGCTTCTTTATCTCTTAGAAAATAAAAAATTCATAGTAGAAAATATCCAATTTGTACACGGTACTACTGAAAAACCAGCTCATTTGGTCATGATACACGCTAAAAAAGGTTCAAAGTCACTATGCAAAACAGAACCACCTTTGATCAATTTTATCAACAGGCAACAAAGCAAAGAAGTAAAATCCATTTATCAAAAAACAAGGACATATAGTATAAAATGCAAGATAATATAGAAAAAGAAGGGTTTGAGTACAAATTTGACCCTTCCAAATGTGCCCAGTGCGAGGGGAAATGCTGCACAGGAGAGAGTGGTTATATCTGGCTAACACCAGCAGAGATGGAAGCAATTGCAAAATATATCAATGTAGATATGCAAACATTTAAAGAGAAATATCTACGTAAGATTAGATATCGTTATTCGCTCAAAGAGATACAAAGAGAGGATGATTTTGCTTGTATCTTTTTTGACCAAAAGGCAAAAAACTGTTCTATCTATGACGTACGCCCTAAACAGTGTGCAACTTTTCCATTCTGGGACTATTTTAAAAATCATATAGACGAGGCGGTAGACGAGTGTCCAGGTATCATTTTATAATCTTATTTTTAACCATAACCCTTACTTCATGTGCACAAAAAAGCACTTCTTTAGAAGATTTCAAATATAAAATCTTCAACATTTCAGAGCAGACAAAAGCAGACAACGCTGATAAATATGCTCTAATAGCAATGGATGCTTATGATCATCAAGATTATCAGACTGCCAGTGATTATTTTGAAAAGCTATACGATATCACTGATGATAAGTCATACATGTTAGAAGCTATAAAAAGTGCTGTTTTACTCAAAGATTATGACCGTATCAAAAACCTTTTACAAAAAGCACAAGAGAAAATAAACGATGATGTTGCAATAAATCGCTATTTAGTAGCCTATTATATAGACCAGAAAGAGATACAAAAAGCAGATAAAATCTTAGAAAAACTTCTTGCAAATCATCCAAATGCTCAAGATTTTGAATTGGCAGCATTAGTTGCAAAGAGTAAAGGTGAACCTGCAAAAGCAAAAACATTATACCAAAAAGCATATAGCCTCAAACACAATCCACATACTTTACTCTTATATGCAGATTTACTTTTACAAGAAAACAAAACAGATGAAGCAATCAGACTTTTAGAAACACATACACAGCTTTTTGGCTGCCAACACTCTATATGCACAGCATTGATCAAGATATATACAAAGACTCAAGATTTAAATGCACTTGGAATAATTTATAAAAAGCTATACTCTAAAACCAAAGATCCTATCTATGCAAATGCCTTACTAGAGTTATATGCTTATCAAAAAGATTACAATAAGGCTATCTCTTTTTTGAAAAAAACTAAATTTGATGATACTATTTTACTCGATATCTATACAGAAAAAAAAGATTATAAAAAAGCATATAAACTTGCTCAACAACTTTATAAAAAAACAAATGATCCACTTTTTCTTGCCAAATCTGCTGTTTTAGAGTATGAAAGCACCCCTGTAAAATCACCAAAAATGCTAAAAAAAGTACTCAAAGAGTTTGAACAATCTGTTTACAGACTAGATAAAGCACTCTATTATAACTACTATGCTTATCTTTTAATAGATCATGATATCGACGTAGACAAAGGATTGGAGCTTGTTAAAAAAGCACTCAAAGTTGAACCAAAGTCACTCTTTTATATAGATACGCAAGCCTGGGGATACTATAAAAAGCACAAATGCCAAAAAGCTTATGAATTACTCAAACCATACGAGAAAGACCAATCCCAAAAAGAGATAGTAGAACATCTTGAAAAAATCAAAAAATGTATCAAGGACAAAACAAAATGATATTGGATAAAATCCTAAAAAAGACAAAAGAAGTAGTAAAACAAAGAGAAAAACAGATTCCATTGGACTGGTTAGGGCGTTCACTAGCATACAATCCATACGCACCTCGTGATGTCAAAGAGTATCTAACCTCTACAAAAGAAAATCCCTACAGAATCATAGCAGAAGTCAAAAAAGCAAGTCCAAGCAAAGGTATTATAAGAGAAGATTTTGATCCTCTTGTGATCGCTCAAGCTTATGAAAAAGCTGGTGTTGATGCTATCAGCGTTCTTACAGAACCACACTTTTTTCAAGGAGATATAGAGTATCTAACAGGTATCAGACGTTATGTAGGCACACCATTGCTTCGTAAGGATTTTATCTTTTGCGAATACCAACTTGTAGAAGCCTTGGTATATGGTGCTGATTTTGTTTTGCTAATAGCTAAAATGTTAAGTAAAAAAGAACTTAAAGATTTGCTAAATTATGCATGGCATTTGGGTATGAATGCACTTGTGGAGATTCATGATGTTCAGGATTTGACCAAAGCTATCCATGCAGGAGCAGATATAATAGGTATAAACCATAGAAATCTTGAGACATTTGAAATGGATATGAATCTTAGTGAAAAACTGATACCACTCATCCCAAATGGAAAAATCATCGTAGCAGAAAGCGGTATAAATGATAAAGAGACAATTCACAGACTTCATGATGTTGGAGTAGATGCATTTTTGATTGGGGAACATTTTATGAGACAAGATGATATCGTGACATCTGTAAAGGCACTCAAGGAAATTTAAGTGAAAAAATTTGTAGCTATCAGTGAAAAACTAATCGCACTTTTTGCCAGGCTTTCTGCTTATTTAGTCATTATACTTAGTTTTTTGGTTGTTTATGATGCCCTTAATCGCTATATATTTCATGGTGGTTCGGTAGCACTCCAAGAGTGGGAGTGGCATCTGTTTGATATCATATTTTTACTAGGACTCTCTTATACTCTGCAAACAGACAAACACGTACGTGTAGATATATTTTATGCTTCCTATCAACCAAAAACAAAAGCACTTGTCAATATCCTCTCCCAACTATTTTTGGTAATTCCTTTTAGTATTCTCATTATTATGATGAGTTACAATTTTGTTGATCAAAGTTATCTCCAACATGAGATATCCTCTGATCCAGGAGGCTTGACACATAGGTATTTGATCAAAAGTATGATTATTGTAGGTTTTGGACTTTTGGTTTTACAGAGCATTTGTATACTTTACCACAATATTATCACATTTAGGAAACAATCATGATCGGTATTTATATGTTTATCGCAGCACTTATTTTATTGCTGGTTGGTTTTCCTGTGGCTTTTGCATTTGGAAGTGCTGCTGTGATAACGGCATACTTTACTCCAGATGTAGGGTTGGATGTTTTTACCCTTTTGCCCTATCGAATCTACGGCATTATGCAAAATTTTACACTTATAGCTGTACCACTTTTTATCTTCATGGGTCTTATATTGGAGCGAAGTAAAATCGCTGAAAGTTTACTTGTCAATGTCGGTAAACTTTTTGGAGATATACGTGGTGGCTTGGCGATTAGTACAGTAGTAGTCGGAGCAGTATTGGCAGCAAGTACTGGAATTGTAGGAGCGAGTGTTGTTATGATGAGTATTATCTCTTTGCCTATTATGGTAAATCATGGATACTCCAAATCACTAAGCAGTGGTACTATAGCAGCTAGTGGAACACTTGGTCAAATCATCCCTCCTTCTATCGTGCTCATCATCCTTGGAGATGTCATGAGTATTAGTGTAGGTGATCTATTTCGTGCGGCACTAGGACCATCTTTGTTACTTGTAGGGCTTTATATACTCTATATATTAATATATGCTTATCTAAATCCCAAAAGTGCACCAGCTATCATCAGTGATGAACCTAGAAATATTACAGTCAAAAAAGCAATCAAATCCATAATTCCACCTGCTTTACTTATTATACTGGTTTTAGGAAGTATCTTTACAGGTGTTGCCACACCAACAGAATCTGCTGCATTTGGTGCGGTAGGTGCTGTGTTACTTAGTATAGTAAATCGAGTTTTTTCTTATCATCAACTTATCGATTCTGCTCTTGAAACAGTAAAACTTACTGCTATGATTTTCATGATACTTATCGGGGCAACTGCTTTTTCACTCGTATTTAATGAAGTAGGCGGCAGCGATATGGTATTGGAATTTTTTACCCAGGATATCGCAGATGGCTGGATATTTGTCGGTATCGCAATGCTTGCGATATTTTTACTCGGATTTTTTGTTGATTTTTTAGAGATTTGTTTTATCGTTATACCTATTCTAACACCTATCGTTACAACATTTGGTATCGATCCATTATGGTTTGCAATATTGGTTGCTATGAATTTACAGGCATCTTTTTTAACCCCACCTTTTGGGTTTGCCCTTTTTTATCTCAAAGGAGCTTCAAATAATCTAGTCACAACAGCAGATATTTACAAAGGGGTAATCCCTTTTATACTCTTACAGGTAGTAGCACTTGGTATTATTGTTTTGTTTCCACAAATCGTAAGATGGTTTGTATGAGAATTGAGCAAGTATAGATTAGGGTAAGACTTTACAGTAATCTATACTATTTTTGAGAGCAATCTTTAAATCATCAAGCTCTCCATAACATTTATAATAATAATTTTCGCTAGGCTTAACATATCTCTTCCTCGATAGATAGTTTACAGGATCTGCTATGCTGTTTTCCATAGCAACACTATAAGCATCCTTCTTACCCTTAAAAAGATATGCCATCAAAGCATCAAGCGGTTTTAAGACTATTTGCATATCTTTATAAGGCTTATTTCCTGTCACATAACTATGAATCAAATTAGGATAAAGTTGATAACTAAGATGTGTTTTTCCCAAAAAAGATAAATTGTCATATATACTAAGTGCTATGCGAGGATCTTGTGCCTGTAAAGGATTTGTAATCGCTGGCTTAAAATACTCT
>JALSQA010000011.1 GCA_026985685.1 Campylobacterales bacterium
TTGGATCGGTTATGTCTGTTTTTGTCACGGGACTCTCCTCTTTATTGTATAAACAGGTTAAAAGCAATTAGTGTGCCAGTATCAAATAAACCATATCTATACTATATCGACATTTTCTAAATATATATTTAATTAGCACTATTTATGGAGATATTATATTTCTTATTCCCAAGCTCCAGCTTGGGAACAAAAGCACCACTTCCTATGAAAGTTTTATAATCTTGTAATTAGAACCATCAATTTCCAATAGATTAATAAATCCAGATCTATAAACACCAGAATCTAAGCCTATTTTGTCTTCTTTGATAAATGGTTTGAAAAATGGGGTATGTCCAAAGACAACTTTATAAGGGAGTTTTTGTTTTGAGAGTATAAATTTATCACGGATCCAGTAAATCACACCATCTTTTGCTTGTTTTGATATATCTTTGTTTGTAGGATCAATGCCTGCATGAACAAATAGATAACCATTTCTTTTGTCGAGATAATAAGGGGTTAATTCATTTAAAAATGTGATAAATTCTTCACTGAAATCATGATCTTGCTGCATCATATATTCAAGTGATTCAACTGAATTTTTAAAAAATTTGTATTGTTTATAAGGTCGAACAGAACCATCGATGAAAAAGTTTTCAAAAAATATCTCATGATTGCCACGAAGAAAAATAATCTCTTTATCTTTTTCTATAGCCCAGCGACGAAGTTTCAAAATATCTCTGATTGTATAATACGACCCAGCATCTGTAAAAGATTTGCCATCTATCTCTCCTGCTTCACCTCTGTCCATATAATCACCAAGAAATATGACTAAACAATCATCTCTGTGGTTTTCTTTGATATAACGCTCTACTTTTTGATAGATACTATAAGTACCGTGCAAATCTGGAATAACGAGATATTTATCATATTTTTTAACTTTACGGCTAGAAGAGAATAGACCTGTAAAGAATTTTTTCATCGTTATTCCTATTTTTGAGAATACTTACAAACAAGATCACCAGGATCTAAACTAAGATCTTTTGCCACTACATGACATTTTACTTTTAGTAAATAATATATCGAAAATTCTTTACAATCGCTTAAACACTCATAATTGCCCATGCCTTTTGAGATGATGCAATCAGCCTCTGAAAATAGTTTTTTTGATTCAGAATTTAGTGCATCAAAAACAATACCAGGCGTGTTTACACCGCTATTTATAAGGGTTGCGTATTTTTTTATATCATCATCTTTTAGATCATCAAAACAGATATCGTTGATGATAGGCTTGGCTCTTACAAAATAATAAATTTTAATATCTTCAAATAAGGATTTTATAGTTTCTATATAGAGTGTATCAAAGATATTTTCACCTGCGTTATCTGCAAGATAAACGATAGTTTTACTTCCCTGGATATCTTTATAAAGTCTGTTTATGTCATCTATGGCTAATTTAGAATCTAAAACTTTGTTTATTTCCTCTTCAAGATCGTACATAAATTCAGAAGCCAAATCGATAACATTTCCAGCTATAGCGATTTTTGTGGCTGTTTTAAAAGGATCTTTACTATTTTTAATAAGTTTTTTTGCAAAAGGTATCAATTTTTTAGCTTGTATGATGGCTTCTTTCTTCTCTTTGGCATAGATATCGTCTGTTTTTAGTATTTTAGCCATCATCTCGTACATCGGCTTGGCATTTTGGGGTGGTGTTTTGGAAAGAGAAAAGGAGGGGAGCATTTTTGCACAATTATCTAATATCTCTTTAGATTCCTGTGCATTTAAACCAAGCGTTTTGGTTACACGTAACGCCTGGTTAAAAATACATGAAATACACTCTGGCTCTATATTCATAGCCTATTTTCTGTTTTTGAGTGAATCAGCTATCAAAAATGCAAGTTCTAATGCCTGATGTGCATTTAATCTTGGATCACAATGAGTATGGTAACGTGATGAAAGATTTTCTTCGCCTATATTTTGTCCACCACCGATACATTCTGTAACATCTTTACCTGTCATTTCAAGATGAATACCACCAGCATGAGTTCCCTCAGCTTGATGGATATCAAAGAAATTCTCTACCTCTTTTAAGACATTATGAAATTCTCTTGTTTTGTAATTGTTGGAAGTTTTAATCGTATTTCCATGCATAGGATCACAACTCCACAATACTTTTTTACCCTCTTTTTTGACTGCCTGAAGTAGTTTTGGAAAATAATCACCAACTTTATCTGCACCCATACGAACGATAACATTCATCTTTCCTGATTCATTTTCAGGATTTAGTGTATCAAGTAGTTTTAGCAAATCATCTACCGAAGTACTAGGTCCTGCTTTGACTCCTATTGGATTATCTACACCACGTAAAAACTCTACATGAGCACCATCAACTTGTCTGGTTCTATCACCAATCCACAACATATGTGCAGAACAATCATAATATTTACCGCTCAATGAATCCTTGCGTGTTAAGGCTTCTTCATAATTTAATAAAAGAGCTTCATGAGAAGTATAAAGAATTGTCTGTGCAAGATTTGGTGCACTTTTTGAGTCAATTCCACAAGCTTGCATGAAATTTAGTGCCTGTTGAATTTTATCTGATAATTCTCTATATCTTTGATCCGCAGTTGTTTCATCAGAAAAGTCTACATTCCAGCGATGTACTTTATTTAAATCAGCAAAACCACCTCTTGCAAAAGCACGGATTAGATTTTGTGTTGCTGCTGACTGGTTGTATGCACTTAGCATTCTATATGGATCTGGTTCTCTTGCTTCTTTTGTAAATTCGATAGAATTGATAATATCTCCACGATAGCTAGGAAGTGTGATATCTCCTATTGTTTCAAAATCACTTGATCTGGGTTTTGCAAACTGACCTGCTATTCTTCCTACTTTTACTACAGGTTTACCACCTGCAAAAGTTAAGATAACAGACATTTGTAAAAATACTTTGAAAAAATCTTTTATATTGTCTGCATTAAATTCTGCAAAACTTTCTGCACAGTCACCACCTTGAAGTAAAAAAGCGTTACCTTCGGTAGCATCTGATAGTTGTTTTTTCAAACTTCTGACTTCTTCTGCAAATACTAACGGTGGATACTTGGCCAGTTTTTGCTCTACTTCTTCTAACTTAATCTGATCTTTGTACGTAGGCTGCTGCAAGATAGGCTTATCTCTCCAACTCTGTAAATTCCAACTATGCATCTTGTCCCCTATATTTAAAATTTTGGTATTATAGTGATAATTTGTTTTAAAATCAAATTTTATGTTATAATGAGTTAAAATTTTAATTTAAGGAATATCTTACATGGAAGTTTTGTCCGTTTTGCTTGTAGGTTCTATCATCACTTATATGATGTACCAAAATATAAATAAAGTTACTTCATCTATCGATACAAAGAAAACAACATCACATGAAGCGTATGCTTTTTTTGCATCAAGCATTAGTGAGCATATTCGCAAAGTTAAAAATGACTTGGATAAAGATATCGAATCAAGTTATCCAAGATTTAATCCTCACAAAGACTGTGATGAAGAAAAAAGTGTTAAAAAATTACTTGATCTTTTAAGAAAAACAGCTGTATATGAAACAGTCATGGCTAAAAATAAAGCACCCAAAGATGTTGAAAAAGAGTTGAGTTCTATATTGACAGAATTTGATAATATCATCAGGGAGAGTTGTGTAGATGGAGATATGCTAGCTGATGATGTAAAAAATGCACTTTACAAAGAGTATCAAAAAATCCAAAAATGAAAAAATCTCCATTAGGCAATCTTGATATCATCGAATTTTCCACACTAAAATCAAGATGTGTCTACCTGCCTGATAAACTTATGAAAATGCAGTACAAATACATAATCGAGTGTAATGAATTTGTAAATGCACAGCTTATAAAAAGGGGTTGGCGAAGGTTTGGAGAATATTTCTCAAGACCAAACTGTGACAATTGTACAGCTTGTCAAAGCCTTAGAATTGATGTCAAAAATTTTAAATTTTCCCGCTCACAAAAAAGAGTTTTAAAAAAAAACTCTGATACAAGAATATTAGTAAGAAAACCATCTGTTACTTATGAACATCTCGAACTTTATGAAAAATATCATCGTTTCATGGTCAAGAAAAAAGGATGGGATTATTATAGCGTAGATGCTCAGTCATACCATGATTTATATGTCAAAGGTTATGCAACATTTGGCAATGAAATTCTCTACTATCGAGATAAAAAACTTATAGGTGTTGATTTGATCGATTATCTGGATGATGGTATTTCATCTATCTATTTTTATTATGACCCAGATTATGCGAACTACTCTTTGGGTGTTTTTTCGATGTTAAAAGAGATAGAGTTTGCAAAAAAAAGAGAATTAGACTGGATTTATTTAGGATATTATGTAAAAGATTGTGATAGTTTAAATTATAAGGTTAATTACAAACCACATCAAATTTTACGCAATTTACCCTCTTTAAAAGAGGATTATGACTGGTCTTGAGATAGATTACTATGTTTTCTAAAAATTGTTGGTATATCCAGTGAATCCTGTGGAACTGCTTCTTTAAGACTTGAATTTGTGACCTCTTTGGGAGTTGGTACTTCAAAAAGATTTTCAGTTTTCAATGGTGCTTTTGGTGGAGTTTTTAACTCTCGTTTTTTACCAAGTCCTTTTAAAATAGTCTTTGCTTCTTTACTATTTAACACTTTTGACTCTACGAGAGTAAAAGCTATCCCTTCACTAAAACCTTTGAGATAATGTACCTTTTTTGCACTACCTTGCTGTTGTTTTAGATCATAAAAGTGTTCTACTAGATCAATTAGATTGTTAATAAGCTTTGTTTTTGTAAAATCGTCCATAATTTATTATACAAAAAGGTCAATAAATATTTCATGGCAGTTAAAGATATCACTTATCAAGGCAATAAATATAGCATTTATTATGATTTAATAAATCCAAAAATGCAAAAAAATATAATCATCCTTCACGGCTGGGGTAGCAACAAAGAGATCATGAAAAGTTGTTTCTCCCCTTTTTTTAAAGAGTTTCGTCATGTCTATATAGATATGCCTGGATTTGGTAAAAGTAAAACTAAAAATGTTTTGACTACAAAAGATTATCAGCAAATCATCTCTTCTTTCCTAAAGGAGTCAAAACTTGAAAAAGATATCATCATAGGACACTCTTTTGGTGGAAAAGTTGCTTCATTACTTCAGCCAAATCTGCTTGTTTTACTCAGTAGTGCAGGTATTGTTCCTCCTAAAAGATGGAATGTAAGATTTAAGATAAAACTTTTTAAATTTTTGAAGTTATTTGGTCTAGGAGCTTTCAGGAGATATTTTGCATCAAAAGATGTAAGTGATATGGATCAAAATATGTATGAGACATTTAAAAATGTTGTTGATGAAGATTTTACTTCAGTTTTTAGTGCATATGATAAAAAAGCACTTATATTTTGGGGAAAATCAGATACAGCCACACCCCTTAGCTCTGGTAAAATGATAAATACACTTATAAAAGATAGCAAGTTATTCGCTTTGGATGGTGATCACTTTTTCTTTACAAAACATGCCAAATTTATAGCCGATACTATTACAGAGGAATTTCATGGATAATTTTCTAATTTTCACACTTATATCACACTTTATACTAACATTGACACTTGGTTTTTATCTCATACTAAATATGCAATGGTATAGCTATCGCTTAGAGCGTGTTTTGTTTCATCATAAAAAATATATCTGGCATAT
>JALSQA010000012.1 GCA_026985685.1 Campylobacterales bacterium
ATTTTCAAATGCTCTATCAAATCTTTTGGATTCGCCAGGAGCTGATTTGCTATAAGCTACCTTTTGTGGTTTTGTATTATCTTCACTATAAAGGTCACTCTTTCTAAGCCCTAAAGATTCTTCTGAAACTTCTTGTGTTGGTGTAGAAGTTTTCACAACTTCACTTTTTTTAATTTCAGGTTTTACGGCTTCTTCGATACTTTGTACTTGAGTAGTTGTACTTTTTTCTGCCACATCACTCAATCTAGCTTTAATCTGCTGTGCCAATGCATCAACTTTTTGCATATCCATCGCAGATAAAGGTAAATATACAAACATCACAATCCCTGCAATAAAGCCAAATAAACGACTATATTCTTTCATACACCACATCCTTCATAAAGTTTTTTTAAAAAAGTAATATATACTTCTCTAAAAAAATTTTATAAAGAGAAGGTTTTACCCTTCCCTTATTTCTTGATTACTGAACACCTTCATTCATAACATCAATCAAATTTGATTTTTTCTTTTCACCAGCTTTTCTATAATCTGGTGTAAAGTTGTTTTTAACCAATGGTTTGATTTCAGCCTGAGGAGCATGACATTGAGAACAATTATACCTTCCTTGATATAAATGATTCAATTTCTTAGCTTTCGCAAGTTTTATATCAGAAGTATTACAAAGATTTTTACCTAATACTTTACCCTCTTTTACAACTTTAGAACCTTTCATAGTAGTTGTTGGTCTAAAATCAGTAAAGTGTGAAGGTGGAATTGGTGTTGCTTTCATACTTGGTGCTACATCAGGTAAGTGACATCCAAGACAAGCATTGTTCCCTTTTGTAATAGGTAACAATCCATCTACACTATGTGGAATCATTGGTGGTGCATTTTCAAATGCTCTATCAAATCTTTTTGAAGTACCAGGTGCAGCAGTTGTATATTTTGCTTCTACTGGTTTTGTATTACTCTCTGTATAAAGATTAGTTTTTCTTAGCCCTAAGGACTCTTCTGAGACAGATCCTGCTCCAGAAGCACAGCCAACAGCAGCAATCGCTACTAGTGACAATAAACCAATCCATGATTTTTTTAATTTCATAGTTTTTCTCCTTTAGTATCGTTTAGTATATTTCGGATATTAAATCCTAATGCGTCATCATCACAAACATCTACGCATCTACCACAGTTTGTACACTCTGCTTTTACAACAAACTCACTTCGTTTACCGATCATACCAAGAACTTGAGATTCAGGACAAACATCTTTACATTTCATGCATAGTGTACAATTGTCGCTATTGTGTTTCACTCGAACAAAGTTCATCTTACCTATCATCGAGTGGACACCGCCAAGTGGACAGATATGCCCACACCAGCCATTTTTAAGAACAAATAGATCAAACAAAAATATTGCTATCAAAAGCCCACTACCAGCACCGAAACCAAAAACTACACCTCGATTCAATATAGTAATAGGACTAATAATCTCAAATGCTGCCAACCCACTGATAAACGAAACGATCAAAGCCAAACCAAGCATATAATACCTGATATTTCTACTAGCCCATACTTTTCTCTCAATCTTATCTAAGTATAGTACACGCCTAAGCCAATTTGCCAAATCTGTAATCATATTTACAGGACAAACCCAACTACAAAAAGCACGACCACCAATCAGACCATAAAATAGTGTGATCAACACTGCACCAACAATAGCATTTACACCTATCGCTGCACCAGCAGCTAACATTTGCAAAATAGCAAATGGATCACTTAAAGGTATTGTAGAAAAAAGTGATGAACTAGATAAATCACCACTTAAAACTTTCCAGCCATATATATTTCCTGCAAAATACAAAAACAGAAGTGAGAGCTGTGTTATACGTCTTAATATAAGATATTTATAATTACTCCACTTCATCTAGTACTCCACACCCATATTTAGATAATCTTCTGGCTTCTTTGCACTTCGTTTATCATGTGTCGTGACATCTTTATCTACTCTATTTTGTATACGCTGCTGATCTTTTTTATCCCATCCTTTGACATAGTGATCACCAGGGCGACCAAGTGCCACTTCTCTGGGCTGGACAAAGATAGCTGCTTTTTCCGTCACACATGCTTGTTCACATAAACCACATCCAGTACAGGCATTCATATGTACAATAGGTTTTAAGAAAGCATGCTTACCGGTACGTTCATTTCGATCATATTCCAAGGATATAGCGACATCAAGCAAAGGACAAGCCCTGTAACAGGCATCACACTGAATACCCCAGAATGCAATACACGAATTTTGATCAACCACAGCAATCCCCATATCCATCATATTTGGATCTAGTTCATTTTTGTCATTGGTAACCAAAAGAGGATCAAGAGCCTCCGTTGGACAAACCGGTACACATGGAATATCTTCACACATATAACAAGGAACGTCACGAGGGGTAAAAAATGGTGTACCAATCGTTACGTTATCCTCTGCTTTTGCCATTTTTAGTGTTCTACCTCTAGGCTTACCTGTCTCTTTATCTATATTACTTGGACGATTGTAACAAGCTTCTGAACATAGCCCGCACTTGATACAAGTTCTTAAAAAGTCATCTTCTTTTAAGGCAGCAGGAGGTCTGAGTGTAAGGGGTGAGCTTTTTGCTTTAGAAGCATATCCAGCCCATAACAATCCCCCCATAACACCAAGACCAGCGTTTTGTGCTAAAAGTGTGAAAAACTTTCGCCTTTCACTGATTTTGGTTTTTTTTACCTCTTTACTCACTACCTATTCCTCTGTTTCTATGCTTTGTACAGTTTTACCGCACATTTTTTATAGTCTGTTTGTTTTGACATTGGACATGTCGCATCAAGACAAACTTTATTGATAAAGACTTTTTCATCAAACCATGGTACAAATACAAGTCCTTGAGGTGGTCTGTTTCTTCCTCTAGTCTCAACTCTTGCTTTTACTTTACCACGTCTTGAATCAACCCAAATCAATTCACCATTTTTGAAACCTTTTGCTTTTGCATCTTTAGGATTCATATAACAAAGTGCTTCTGGAACGGCACGATATAGCTCAGGTACACGCATTGTCATAGTACCACTATGCCAGTGTTCTAGTACACGACCTGTACATAACCATGTGTCATATTTTGCATCTGGCATCTCTGGAGGATCCATGTATGGTCTAGCATATATCTTGGCTTTATTAGGTAAGGCATATTTGCCTTTAGATTTATCAGGACCTGTGAGATTTCCTTGAAGAATTTTTTTCGCCAATGGACCATAAAACGCAAAATCTCCACCTGGATTTGCTTTTGCAGCGTAAGGATCATATTTGACATTAAATCTCCATTGTGTCTCTTTACCATCAACAACTGGCCATTTAAGACCTCTGACTTTGTGATAAGTTTTAAATGGTGCGAGATCATGTCCATGTCCTCTACCAAATGAAGCATACTCTTCAAAAAGATATTCATGAATCATGAAGCCATAACCTTTAAATACCTTACCATCAGATCCTACTACATTTCGGCTATCACCTATAACTTCTGAGTTATCATAACCTTTTTGAGGGAAAGAGTTTAGATCTACTTTATATGCTTTTGCTCTTTCATTTGCGAACAATATATCATACATAGTTGTTTCAGGTTTATAACCCATTGCTTTGGCTTTTTCTCTAACGTCTGCTAGTTTTTTGCCATTTCTTAATGTATATGGACCCCAAAGGTCATTGACAGTGAAACGTTTTGAAAGTTCAACCCATTGCCATGTATCACTCATTGCATCACCTACAGGAAGTACTTGTTGTCTCCAGTGTTGAGTACGTCTTTCAGCATTTCCATAAGCTCCCCATTTCTCATAAATCATCGCAGATGGGAGTACAAGGTCAGAAACTTTCGCAGATATTCCTGGATAGCCATCAGAAGTTACGATAAAGTTATCCATCTCTCTTGCTGCTTTGATCCAGTGTTTTGCTGATGCAGAATCTTGATAAGCATTACATACATTTACCCAGGCAAATTTTACAACACCATCTTCGATATCTCTATGAATTTTCATGATATGTTGATTACCTACAGGGTTAAGTGTACCTTCAGGGATATGCCATTTATTTTCAGCGATTTTTCTATGTTTTGGATTTTTGACCATCAAGTCAGCTGGTAATCTATGACAGAATGTTCCAACTTCTCTAGCCGTACCACAAGCTGAAGGTTGTCCAGTTAATGAAAATGCACCACTACCTGGTTTAGCTTGTTTATTTAACATAAAGTGTACATTATAAGAGAGTGTATTTACCCAGGTACCACGTGTATGTTGATTCATACCCATTGTCCAGAATGATACAACTTTTCTATCTTTTTCAACATAAAGAGCTACAAGATCTTTTAGTTTTTTCTTGAAACTTTCAAGTGATTCGTTTGGATCACCTTTAGCAATTTTTGCTACATAATCTAATGTAAATGGTTCTAATGATTTTTTATATTCATCAAAAGAGATTTTCCAGTGTTTTAAAGTACCAGCAGTATTTTTCATCACATCACCCTCTTTATACCCATAAGGTGCAAGAGCAGGTGCTTCTTTAGCTGAAACTTTTTTACTCATCTCTTTGGAAATAGTTTCCATTTCAAGAGCACTGTATTTACCATCTTTAAGTGATTTCTCACCTTTTCTTCTCATACCATAACCGATATTTACAGGACCTGCTGCAAATACGATATGTTTTTTGATAAAATCCCAATCTATAGCATCTGGATGGTTATATACTATTTCACGAGCGATATAGTTCCAAAGTGCAAGGTCAGTACTTGGAGAGAAAATAATATTAAAATCACCAAGATCACAAGTTCTGTGTGTATATGTTTGAATATTTACAACTTTAACACGATCTGGATTAGAAAGTTTTCTATCTGTTACACGAGACCAGAGAATCGGGTGCATCTCTGCCATATTTGATCCCCATGTTACGATAGTATCAGTAAGCTCGATATCATCATAACAACCACTTGGTTCATCGATACCAAAAGTTTGATAAAAACCAACAACCGCAGATGCCATACAGTGACGTGCGTTTGGATCGATCGCATTGGATCTGAATCCTGCTTTCATCATTTTCTGAGCTGCATAACCTTCCATAACAGTATATTGACCAGATGCAAATACTGCTACACCTTCAGGTCCACTTGCTTTAAGTGCTTTTTTGATGTGTTTTTCCATCTCATCAAATGCTCTTTTCCAGGAAACTGGTTTAAATGAACCATGTTTGTCAAATTCACCACTTGAATTTACACGAAGTAATGGTGTTTTAAGCCTATCTTCACCATACATAATTTTTGCATTAAAGTAACCTTTAATACAGTTAAGACCTCTGTTTACCGGAGCTGCCGGATCACCTTTAACAGCAACGATTTTACCGCCTTTTGTAGCGAGCATGATACCACACCCAGTTCCACAAAAACGACACGCTGCTTTATCCCATCTCCAGCCCTCTTCACCTTTGGCTGCTGCTGCTTGCACTTCTGATGGAACTGTAATTCCAACAGCACTAGCCGCTGCTGCTGCCGCCGAACTTTTTAAAAAGTCACGTCTGCTAATTGACATATAGCCTCCTTTTGTTAGATTAAACTATTGCATGCTAATTATAGAATAAATCAAATTAGCAATTCTTGATTTAAATCAAGAAGTCTATAATGTCAATAAGGTTTGCTTATAATAAAACTATTTTAATTACTTTTT
>JALSQA010000013.1 GCA_026985685.1 Campylobacterales bacterium
TTCTATTGCGACAATGGGTGTAAGAGAGTATGATTTTCAAGTGCCTTATGGTGTTGTTAATGTTGAGGGGAATAATATTTTATCAATTCAAGAGAAGCCAATTCATAGATTTTTTGTAAGTGGTGGTGTTTATGTTTTATCTTCTGAAACTTTAAATTTTATTCCACAAGAAGAGTATTATGATATGCCAACTTTGTTTGAAAAATTAATAGAAAATAACCTAAAAAGTATCTCTTTCCCAATTCATGAATATTGGCTTGATATCGGTCGTATAGATGAATTTGAGAGAGCAAATAGAGAGTTTACAGAGGTTTTTAATGTATAATAAAAGGATTTATTTATGAAAGTAGTTTTATTAGCTGGTGGTTATGGCACAAGGATTTCAGAAGAGACAGCTATTAAGCCAAAACCTATGGTTGAGATTGGTGGTAAGCCTATACTGTGGCATATAATGAAGATATATTCGCATTATGGGTATAATGATTTTGTTATTCTTTTGGGCTATAAAGGGTATTACATAAAAGAGTATTTTGCAAACTATTTTTTGCATCAAAGTGATGTAACTATTGATATGCAGACAAATAAGATGGAAGTGCATAGCAATACAAGTGAACCATGGAAAGTTACTTTAGTAGATACTGGTCTTGATACTATGACAGGTGGTAGAATAAAAAGGGCTCAAAAGTATATAGGTAATGAGCCATTTTTGTTAACTTATGGTGATGGTGTTAGTGATATAGATATTGCTAAAAGTGTTGAGTTTCACAATAAAAATGGTAAAGCAATTACCATGACAGCTATACAGCCCGAGGCAAGATTTGGAAATTTAGATATAGATGAAAATCAAAATATTAAAAAGTTTATTGAAAAACCAAAAACAGAAGCTGGATGGATAAATGGTGGTTTCTTTGTATGTGAACCTGAAGTGTTTGATTATGTTTCTGAAGATGAGTCTTGTGTTTTTGAACAAGAACCGTTACAGCGATTAGCACTCGATGGTAAAATGGTGGCATATAAACATTATGGATTTTGGCAACCTATGGATACACTTAGAGATAATCAAAAATTAAATCAGCTCTGGAAAGATAAAAAAGCACCTTGGAAAGTATGGAATTAAAAGTGGATAATTTATTTAATGGAATTTATAAGAATAAAACAGTTTTAGTGACAGGTCACACTGGTTTTAAAGGGAGTTGGCTTTGTTTATGGCTTACTGAAATGGGGGCAAAAGTAATAGGTTATTCACTGGATGCACCTACTAACCCAAGTCATTATGAATTGTTGAAAAATAATTCTCAATTTTCAATTTTCAATTCTCAATTAGTTTCCATTATTGGTGATATACGAGATATGGATAAGCTGAACAAAGTGATGGATAAGTATAAGCCTGATATTGTTTTCCATCTTGCGGCTCAAGCACTTGTTCGACCTTCTTATAAAAATCCGATTGAAACTTATGAAACAAATGTAATGGGAACGCTGAAAGTTTTAGAAGCTTGTAAAAATGCTAATGTAAAAGCAATAGTAAATATTACAAGTGATAAAGCTTATGAAAATAAAGAGTGGGTATGGGGATATCGAGAAAATGATCCGATGGGTGGTTACGATCCATATAGCTCATCAAAAGGTTGTGCAGATATCTTGGCTGCTTCATATCGTAACTCTTATTTTAATCTTGATGACTATGGGAAAACGCATCAAACACTTTTAGCTACATGTAGAGCTGGAAATGTCATAGGTGGTGGTGATTGGGCTAAAGATAGATTGATGACTGATATAATGTTGTCTGTCAGTCAAGGTAAAAAAGTAATGATAAGAAATCCTCACGCAACAAGACCTTGGCAACATGTATTAGAGCCTTTGAGTGGGTATCTTTTGGTAGGGCAAAAATTGCTTGAGGGTAAAAAAGAAGTTGCAACTGCTTGGAATTTTGGACCAGCAGATGAAGGAAGTATTACAGTCGAAGAGCTTGTTCAAAATGTAAAAAAACATTGGGATAAGATTGATTATGAAATCAGTCAAGATAACAATCAACCTCATGAAGCTAATTTGTTAAAATTAGATTGTTCAAAAGCTCATACATATTTGCAGTGGAAACCGTTATGGGATAGTGAAACTACTTTTGAACGAACTGTGTTATGGTATAAACAATTTTATGAAAAAGAATATATAATTACAAATAATGATTTAGAAACATATGTAGATGATGCGCAAGAAAAGGGAATAGTATGGGCAAAATGATAAAAGTTAGTGATTTTATAGCTGATTTTATAGCACAACATAAGGATACTGCTAATTCGGTGTTTATGGTATCTGGTGGCGGCAATATGCATCTGATAGACTCTTTAGGCAAAAATAAAGACTTAGAATACATATGTAATCACCATGAACAAGCTTGCACATTTGCTGCTGAAGGCTATGCAAGAGTTACAAATAAAATTGGAGTTTCTTATGTTACAACTGGACCTGGTGGCACAAATGCAATTACAGGAGTCTATAGTGCTTGGGTTGATTCGATACCAACTTTAACTATATCTGGACAAGTTAAGTTTGAAACGACAATCGCAAGTGAATCTCATCTGAAATTAAGACAGCTTGGAGATCAAGAAGTTAATATAATTGATTTGGTAAAACCAATTACAAAATATGCTGTTATGATTACCGATAAAAATAGTATAAAATATCATCTTCAAAAAGCTATTTATGAAGCAAAAAATAGTCGTCCTGGTCCAGTGTGGTTAGATATTCCTCTTGATATACAAGGTGCTATGGTTGATGAAGATAAGCTAGTGGAGTTTATCCCTAAAGAAGATATAGCCTTTGATAATAAAATTGAAGAAGTGATTGTACTACTAAAAAATGCACAAAGACCAGTAATTATTGCAGGGAATGGCATAACTTTGTCAGGTGCTCAAGAAGAGTTTTTAAAATTAGTTGAAAAGCTAAATATACCAGTACTTGGAACCTTTGCAAGATATGATATTATTAAAAATGATAATAGATATTTTTTTGGAAGATACGGAACTGTTGGTAATAGAATGGCAAACTTTATAGTTCAAAATTCTGATTTAGTTTTAGCAATAGGAAGTAGATTAAATATTAGAGCTGTAAGTTATAACTGGGAATTTTTTGCAAGAGAAGCTAAAAAAATAGTAGTTGATATTGATAAAGCAGAATTATGTAAAAAAACTTTAGATGTAGATTTGAGAATAAATAGTGATGCAAAAAATTTCATTGAAAATTTAAGTAATTCTTTAGATGAAAATGATATTGGTGATTATGATGTATGGTTAAAAAGATGTGATAAGTATAAAGCAAACTTTCCAACAATAGAAAAGAAAAGACAGGAAGTAAAAGATTTTGTAGATTCATACAATTTTTTTGATACAATATCAAATGTTGTTGATGGTGAAAAAATGATATATGTATTTGGAAATGGAACAGCTTGTGTTTCCTCTTACCAAAGTTTAAAACTATACAAAGAACAAAAAGTTATTGTAAATTCAGGGTGTGCTTCTATGGGGTATGATCTTCCAGCTGTTATTGGAGCTTGTATTGGAAATAAAAGGCAAGATGTCATTTGTGTAACTGGTGAAGGAAGTCTGCAAATGAATATTCAAGAATTACAAACAATTATTCATAACAAGCTGCCTATCAAATTATTTGTTTTAAACAATAATGGTTATATATCTATAAGAAATACTCAAAATGGTTTCTTTAAAGGACATAAAGTTGGTGCCGACCAAGAGAGTGGAGTGAGTTTTCCTGATACTATAAAGTTATCTAATGCTTATGGTTTTAAGACATATCGTATAGAAAATCAAGAGAATATAGAGGAAGATTTAAGAAAAGTGTTAAATACTAAAGGTTCAGTTGTTTGTGAGATTATGTTGTCACCAAATGAAAAAATGGAACCAAAACTATCTTCAGAAGTTAAACCAGATGGAAAGATTGTTTCAAAGCCTTTAGAAGATATGTTTCCTTTTTTAGACAGGGAAGTATTTGAAGAAAATATGATTATAAAAACTTTGGAAAGTTAGTAACTATGGGTAAAAAAGCAGTTATATTTGATTTGGATGGGACTATTTATTATGGCGATACTATTATAGATGGTGTTTATGATGTTTTAGATACTTTAGAAAGCAAGAATTTTGAAATTATATTTTTTACCAATAATTCATCAAGAAATAGAAAAGAAATATATAAAAAACTGATAGATTTAGATGTTAAAACATCTATAAATAGTGTATATAATTCCTCATATGCTACTTCTCAATATTTGATTGAAAAAAATATTAAAAATATATATCTTATCGGAACAAGTTCTTTTAAGGATGAGTTAGAAAATTTATCTATTAATGTATTAGAACCTAAACAAGCTGAAGCAGTTGTAGTTGGATTAAATACTCAATTTTGCTATGAAGATATTGCTCAAGGGTTAGAAGCATTAAATAATGGAGCTTTATTGATTGCTAGTAATGTAGATAGAAATTTTCCGATTACAAAAAATGATATAAAACCTGCTTGTAATGCAATAGTTTCTTCATTAATAGGATGCTTAGATACGAATATAAAACCAATAATAATTGGCAAACCAAATACATATTTATTAGAAATAATTTCTAAAGAGAAAGGATTGTCTAAAAAAGATATGTGGGTTGTTGGTGATAAAGAAGAAAGCGATATTGAAATGGCAAACAGATTTGGTTGTAATTCTATTTTGGTTGGAAATAATGGGATTAATATAAAAAATATTATAGAGAGGATAGTGAAATGAATGTATTGGAATATGAAATGATTGAAGTTTTAAAACGATTAAAAGATGAATTTGGAGTAATTGAAATTAAAGCTGAATATGAAAACGAGGGAAGTCGTCAAGATGAGCTGATGAGGCTAAAAGATATAGCTGACAAAGTTAATTTGCCGATCATTATGAAAATAGGTGGAGTTGAAGCAGTTTCTGATATGTATAATGCGATTACATTAGGTGTAAATGGAATTATAGCTCCAATGGCTGAAACTAAATTTGCTGTTAGTAAATTTACAAATGCAATTGATACTTTTATAGCAGAAGACAATAGAGAAGATATAGAATTTGCTTTTAACTTAGAGACCATTACGGGATATAATAATTTAGATGAAATTTTAACATTAAATAATTTAAATATTTTATCTGGTGTTACAATAGGTAGAGTTGATTTTACTGCTTCAATGGACAAAGATAGATCTTTTGCAGATAGTGAAGAGATGCTTACTTACTGTACTAATGTATTTCAAAAATGTAGAGAAAAAGGTTTAAAATGTGGTTTAGGTGGAGCAATTTCTGCAAACTCTGCTGAGTTTATAAAATCATTAGTATCTCAAAATTTAATTGATAAATATGAAACAAGAAAAATTGTATATGAGAAAAATGCAGTTGATAATATAACTGAAGGAATTTTATCAGGTGTAAAATTTGAACTTTTATGGCTAAAAAGCAAAAGAAGATATTATCATAGAATTAAAAGTGAAGACGAAAAAAGAATTGAAATGCTTGAAAAAAGATTGAAAGGTTAATTTTGAACATCTTCATAACAGGTTCAAATGGTTTTGTAGGCTCTCATCTTAAAGAGTATCTAAATATAAAGCATAATAACTATAATCTTTTCACACCATCAAGCAAAGAGTTGGATTTGCATAATGAAAAGCAGGTGGATAATTATAT
>JALSQA010000014.1 GCA_026985685.1 Campylobacterales bacterium
CGCTACTATCAGCATAAGGAGAATCTTTAAATATCCCTCCAAAAGTAGCACATGTTCCCACGGTAACAATCTTTTTCACATGAGGTGCATACATGGAGATAACATCTTTTATAGACTTTTCAGCTCTTTTAAACTCATCTGACAAAGAACCCTCGATAAGTAAAATATCACATGATATATAGCCACGGACAATCTCACCAAGTGTGTAATCACTATCTATGATAGGATGGTGAATAAAGCTAAAATCTTCTAAAAACTGTGCAAGATGAGGATAGTTTAAAAATGAATGAGAATTGCCATTACACGCTAATCCCTGAAGCCAAAGGATTTTAGTTTTCATCTGACTTTAGGGCTTGATAGATATTATTAGCAATATCATCTACATAACTATCAAGTTCATTTGGCAGTATTTTCTCTCCAAAAAGAAATACCATGCCACCAAGATACCCCATGAACAATCCAAATGCAGAGAAAAAGTCTTGATTTCTAAGTTCGCCTTTTTCAACACCCTCTTCAAAAAAGATCATGATCTCAGTCACAAAATCACTCACACAAATCATCCCCTCACAACCATCTTTAAAAACTTCACGATTTGAGAGATAGACTCTTAAAAAATACTCAATCATCTCAGGTTCATTCTGGGCTATTTCAAAATATATCTTGACAAAAGCGTGAATTTTCTCTTTTGCACTTATATCGCTTTCATTGATCTTTCTAAGCTCTTTGCCTAAATAAGCGGAGATATACTTGATAATCTCTTTGGCTAAAATATCTTTGGATTTGAAGTAGTTGTACATGTTACCAACACTCATGTTTAGAGCTTTGGCGATGTCAGGTATAGTAGTGGCATAAAAACCCTCTTTAGAAAAGAGTTTGAGTGCTTCAAGCATGATGTTTTCTCTTTTTTGCTCTTTAGTGGGTCTTGCCATCATATTCCTTTAACCAAAATTGTATCTTGTAATATTGTAACAAAATATCTATTATTAAAGACAAAATACTTATAATAGCTGCATGAATAGATATGATCTTATCGTAGTTGGTTCTGGTGGGGCTGGTATTATGGCTGCCATTACAGCCGCTAAAGATGGTAAAAATGTACTTTTATTAGAGAAGCTTTCTACACTTGGTGCGAAACTAAAAGCCACGGGTGGTGGCAAATGTAATCTCACAAATACCCTTTGTATTGAAGATTTTATAGATAGATTTGGAAGAGATGGGCGTTTCATGATCGATGCCTTAAAACTCTTTTCTCAAAAAGATTTACGAGAGTTTTTTGATGATATCGGTGTCAAGACAGATGCACCTGATGGATTTCGAGTTTTCCCAAGTACACATTCATCCTTGACTATTATAAAGGCTTTAGAAAAAGAATTATTTAGCAGGGGTGTAAAGATTTTATTTAATCAAAAAGTAAAATCACTGCTGTTTGCTGATCAAAAGATCCAGGGTGTCAAAAGTGAAACACAAAACTTTGAAGCAGATCATGTAATCATAGCAACAGGAGGACTTGGGTATCCATCTCTTGGTGCTCATGGTGATGGCTATACTCTGGCAAAAGAGGCAGGACATACGATCACCCCACTCTACCCTGCTATGCTACCACTACATACCAAAGAGAGCTGGGTAGCAAATTGTCGTGCAGATACAATCGCCAATGCAACTATACATATCAATCTTCCAAAAGCAAAACGATACAAAGCAAAAGGTGATTTGATTTTTACCAAAAAAGGTATAAGAGGTCCTGTGATACTTGACTTTGCACGTGAGATTACACCTTTTTTGGAAAAGTATGATGAAGTCCCTCTTTTAGTAAACATGATCAAAGGAATGAATGAAGATAGTCTTTATCACTATCTTCAAAATCAAAAAAATGATTCATTACAAAAACAACTCTCTTCACTTTTACCACAAAGTGTGATTATTGAACTTTGTAAGTTGTGTGATATTGACCCTGAGCAAAGATTTTCAAAACTCTCAGGAGCAAAGAGGCAAGATCTGCTTAAGATTGTATCACAAACACCCCTTACCGTGATAGGTCATGATGGTTTTGAGAAGGCTATGATCACAAGAGGAGGTATTTCACTCAAAGAGATTTCACCCAAAAGTATGCAAAGCAAAAAAATCAAAGGGCTTTACTTTTGCGGAGAGCTGATGAATATCGATGGTCCTTGTGGAGGATATAACCTTCAATGGTCTTTTTCAAGTGGATATCTCGCTGGAAAACTGTACTCTATCTAATAGAATCCCTTAACCAAATTCTTAGCAAAAATTTTATACACTATCAACCTATATTTTAGGTAAAATATTTTTTCCTTTACATAAGAAAAGTATCACGGGGTAAGTAAACATTGTATCAAGAAGCTTGGAATCTCATATCACAAAGTAATAATATCATTTTAATATCACATCTAAATCCTGACGGTGATGCTTTGGGAAGTTCTCTTTCACTATATCCTGTTTTAAAAGATATGGGTAAAAATGTTCATGTTGTCAATATGACACTGCCTCTTGCTCTGCGTTATGATTTTTTACCAAATTTTGCGAAAATAAAATCAAAAATGCCTTCAAAATGTGATCTTATCATCAGCTTTGACTGTGGCAGTTTTGATAGGCTTGGTATAGATAAATCAGATATACCATTAATCAATATAGACCATCATAAGACAAATACAAATTATGGTGATATCAATCTTGTAGATCCAGGTAAAGCGAGTGCTTCTAGTGTCGTTTTGTCACTTTTAGAAAAAAATGATATCCCACTTAGAAGAGATGTCGCTACATGTATTTATACGGCACTGGCTGAAGATACAGGGTTTTTTAGTTTTGATAATGTCAGTGAAAAAGTATTTGAAGATGCAGCAAAATTGATCAAAGCAAAAGCCAATCCCGCACTAATCGCTCAAAAATTAAAAGAGAGAAATTCACTTGCGAAACTTCGTCTTGAAGCACTTTTGATTGATAAACTAGAATTAGTAAATGATGCAAAGATAGGATACAGTATATTGACATTGGATGATTTTACAAAGTGTGGTGCTATTCGTCCTGACAGTGACAGATGTGTAGACATCATACGCTCTTTGGTAACTGTAGAATTAGCGATTTTACTCATAGAAGAGAATCATAGTTATAAAATATCACTTAGAAGCAAAGATAAAGTCGATGTATCCGATATTGCTTTAGTATTTGGCGGAGGTGGACATAAAAGAGCAGCAGGATTTACCATACAAACTAAAGATACAGAAAAAATTATAGATAATATTTTAAACAAGGTACAAATATGAAATACAAACAAACAAAAGCAAGTTCTTTAAGTTCTTTTATTTTTATTTTAGCCATGATTGCATTGGTTGTTGGAAGTTACTTTGTACTTAAATCTCCTTCTTTTGAGACGAACAAACCAAATATAAACTTACCATTATCTTTCTTTTGGAATAGTCATCATCCTTTTGATGTAAATGTCAGTGACGATAGTGGCATAAAAAGTATAATAGCATATCTGTCAAATGGACATGAACGTGTACAAATTGCAGATATTGTACTGAAAAAACCTCTCAAAAACTATACCCTTCAAATCAAGTATCCAAAGATAGGTTTTGAACAAAATAGTGACAATCTTAAACTTACTGTGATCGCAACTGATATCAGTAAATGGAACTTTTTTAAAGGAAATACTCGTATTAAATCAACTCTTATCAAAGTAGATAGCCAAAAACCTGATCTATTTTCACTTATCACATCCTATGGTATCACTAGAGGCGGAAGTGCCTTGGCTATCTTTAAAGCAACAGACAAAAACCTAAAAGAGCTTTATATTGAGACAAATTTTGGAAAAAAATTTAAACCTTCTCCTTTTTACAAAAAAGGTTATTATGCTGTTTTGGTAGCATGGCCTGTTAAACAAAAACGCTTTAGTGCAAAAATCATCGCTATCGATGAAGCAGGAAATAAAACAAAAGCACGTTTGAGCTTTTTCCTAAAAGCCAGAAGTTATCGTACTTCACATTTACAGGCAAAAGATAGATTTATCAATGGAAAGATATCTGATTTGGCAGAAGATCGTCCCGATGATACTAAAAACCTTTCGCCAACAGAAAAATTACGCTATATAAATGAAACCTACCGTATTGAAAATGATTCACTCATTAAAAAAATCACAAACAAAGTTGATAGCAATCGTATTGATGATTTTCATATCCAACCTTTCTACCCTTTACATAATGGTAAAGTAGTAGGTAGTTTTGGTGATCATCGTTATTATTGGTATGGTGACAAAAACAATACCATAAGCGAATCTTACCATTTAGGTGTTGATCTTGCAAGTATTAGAAGAGATAATATTTATGTCAGTAATCCAGGAGTTGTTGTATTTGCAGATTACAATGGTATATATGGGAACAATCTGATTGTTTATCATGGTTTTGGTTTATATACTGTATATGGACATACATCTACCTTGCTAAAACACAGAGGAGATGTTGTAAGAGCTGGTGAAGTAGCTGCTAAAACAGGTGCAACTGGTCTGGCACTTGGAGATCATCTACATTTTTCTATCATGGTACAAGGTATATTTGTACGCCCTGCTGAGTGGATGGATACAAAATGGATACAAACCAATATAACTGATGTAATAGACAATGCAAAAAAGATGATTGACAAATAAGGAAAAGCAAAAATGCGTGCTAAACAAAAAAATTTAAGGATATTTGAGTTAGAAATCACAAATGATCAAGAGTTTTTTGACTATATGGATAAAAACTTGATTTTGTTAAAAGATTTCTTTTTACTCTTGCAGGGAAAAATCAGTGATGATGTTATAAATTACTTAGAAGAGCAAGGTTTATGCTATAAAATAGCTGAAGATTGTAATATAAAAATACCATCTAAGCAAAGCAGTACTGAAAATCGTGCTATAATACCCCCAAAAGAGGCACATGACAAAGCTACTTCTTCTGTTGTAACAAAAGTTGTCAAAGAATATATCAAGACACTATTGATACAACAACCTATACGTTCAGGTCGTGAAGTGATTCATGAAGGTGATATTACGATTATGGGACGCGTTAATAGTGCTGCGAAAGTGATTGCAGAGGGAAATGTAGAAGTCTATGGCGTAGTAGATGGTATGATACAGTGCGATGGAGATTATATGATCGTTAAAGAGTTAGGAAAAGGTTATATCATCTTCAATGGAGATATTTTAGAGCGTGAACTTTTTGATGGAAATATCAAAAAAATCACAAAAGGCAAAGATGGAGCTATTGTAAAGGATTTATTTGAAACAACGCACTATTAAAAAAACAATAGAAGGTGTAGGTATTGGTTTACACAAAGGTGAACCTATACACTTTTCACTCAATCCACTTGATGAAAATAGTGGTATTGTTTTTTACCGTACAGATACACGTACATACATAGAAGCAAAACCTGAAAATGTAGTTGATACGACTATGGCTACGGTAATAGGCTCAAATGGTAATAATATCTCAACTATTGAACACTTACTTTCAGCAATATATGCCTTTGGGATAGATAATATACTTATCAAGATAGATGCATCTGAAGCTCCAGTCATGGATGGCAGTAGTGCTAGTTTTTGTATGATGCTTAATGAGATAGGATTACAAATCCAAGAAGCAAATAAACGTATAATGATCATCAATAAAGAAGTACAAATCAAAGATGGAGACAAATTTGTAAA
>JALSQA010000015.1 GCA_026985685.1 Campylobacterales bacterium
CAAGACTTAGAATTATAATTTTTTTAAATACCTAAATCACATCCGCATAATATATTCTTAAACTTATTTAGCATATAATTATTAGATGATTTTATATTAACAAAGGAGAATGTATGGCAAGAGTCGTAATTATGGGTGCTGGTGTTTCAGGACATACCGCTGCATCATTTCTAGGTAAATGGATTGGAGGAGAACATGAAGTTGTTGTTGTTACTCCTAACAGTAAGTGGAATTGGATTCCTTCAAACATCTGGGTAGGTGTCGGTGAGATGAACAAAAAACAAGTTACTTTTGATTTAGCACCTGTGTATGCTAAGGCTGGAGTTGATTACAGACAAGCAAAAGCAGTCTCTATCCATCCAGAAGGTGGAAAAGATCAAGATAAATCTTATATCACAATCGAATATACAGATTCAGCAAGAGCAGGTGAAAGCGAAGAGTTAACTTATGATTATCTCATCAATGCGACAGGACCTAAACTAAACTTTGATGCAACACCAGGTTTGGGAAATGGTAGTGGACAATTAGGTGAACACACAGTATCTGTCTGTACAGCCGACCATGCAACTCATGCAAGTGAAGAGTTAAACAAATGTATCGAGCGTATGAAAAAAGGTGAAAAATTAAAATTCCTTATTGGTACTGGACATGGTATGTGTACTTGCCAAGGTGCAGCATTTGAATATATCTTCAATATCGAACATAGACTAAATCAAGAAGGTGTTAGAGAAAATGCAGAGATGATTTGGATATCAAATGAGTCATTTTTGGGTGATTTTGGTATGGGTGGTATCCACTTTAGTATGGGTGGTTATGCAACAAGTTCTAAAATCTTCTCAGAGTCTCTATATGCAGAGAGAGGTATAGAATGGATTATCGGAGCTCATGTAAACAAAGTAGAAGCTGGAAAAGCACATTATGAGACACTAGATGGTGAAATGGATGAACAAGAGTTTGATTTTGCAATGCTTATTCCTCCATTTGCTGGTGTTGGTCTTAAAGCATACGACAAAGCAGGTGAAGATATCACAGCTACAATTTTTGCACCAAATGGTTTCATGAAAGTTGATGCTAACTATGCAGCTGGTGCTTATGAAAACTGGAAAGCAAGTGATTGGCCAAAAACACTACAAAACCCAACATATAAAAATATGTTTGCAGTAGGTATTGCATTTGCACCTCCACATCTCATCTCCAAACCTATGAGTTCACCAAATGGAACACCAATAAACCCAACACCACCAAGAACAGGTATGCCAAGTGCTATGATGGGTAAAGCTGTAGCATCAAGTATCAGAGATATGATCGTAGATGGAGCAACAGAAGTAACTCATACAGCTTGTATGGCAGAAATGGGTGCAGCTTGTGTAGCTTCAGCTGGTAAAGGTATCTTTAGTGGAACAGCCGCTGCAATGACTGTATATCCAATCATCCCGAATTTTGAAAAATATCCAGGTGTAGGTCGTGATATGAATGGTACAACAGGTGAACTAGGACTAGCAGCTCACTGGGTTAAACATCTATTGCATCACGCATTCTTGTGGAAAGCAAAATTAAAACCAGGCTGGACTCTGATTCCAGAATAGAAAGTGTGCGTGGGCATCCCGCCGAGGGAAACCCAGTGTTAGCGTAGCTATTTGGACTTTGTTCAAATAGCGTATATAAATAAAAAACCAAAGGAGAATAAAAATGGCAGAAGAAAAACAATCAAAACATTTACATCACATAGATCCATATAGTCCACAATTCGGAACTATGGTACCAATGGGAGCACAAAAATTCTTAAGAACTTGTGTTTTATGGCAATTAGTTAGATTTTTAGTAATCAATTTCAGAATGACTGTATTGATTTTAAAATCACATCACTAACATTCACTAAAGAGGCTTATTTGCCTCTTTAACACTTTTAACTTCAAACAAATTCAATATCTATTTATTTTCTTTTTCTACTTGTTTTTTCTTTTTTTGAGTAACTTTTGGGGCATTTTTAGAAAACTTTATCAAGTCTTCTGTAGTAACAACATCTTCAGGTATATTTTTAAAACAAGCATCTAAAACTTTTGCTGCACTGATGGCATCAGCATAAGCTCTATGATGTTCTCCTGTTTGAATATCTAAAAACTCTCTTAGATATCCTAAACCATGTTTTTGAGCATTGATTGTTTTACGAGAGAGGTCTACTGTACATAATCTTCTATTGAGTAGCTCATCCAATCCAACTGTTTTCAAAGATGTAGAGATAAAATTAAAGTCAAATTTCACATTGTGTGCTACAAATACATCATCTGCTAAAAAAAGTTTAAAATCATGTAAAACCTTTTTCAAAGATGGAGCATCAGCCAAATCACTTTGTTCAATATTTGTAAGTCTGACTATAGCCTGAGGAATATAATCAGCATAAACATAAGACTCAAATCTATCTAAAATTTCACCGTTTTTATATTTGATAGCACCAAGTTCTATGATTTGATTTTTAACAGGACTATTTCCATTGGTTTCAATATCCACAATACAATATGTCTCATCTTTGTAAGAATTTTGTTGAGTTTTGAGATAAACTTTTTGGTCATCTTCTCGTACAGGAAGTCCATAAAAATTTAATGTTTCTATATCCAATTCAAGATCAAAGTTTTTCTTTAAGCGGTTGATACACCCATAAAATTCATCTTTTGGTACAGCACCTAATTGTAATTTGTTTACAAGATTGTCAAATTTTTCCATTTCTCACAGCTTTAATAAAATTTTTCATCTTTATTTTATCTTTTTTTCCTTTTCTTTGCTCTACACCACTGCTTAAATCTAAGGCATAGAAGGGAAAATGTAAAATTTCCTGTACATTTTCTTCATTTAATCCACCTGCAAGGATGATTTTTGAACAATCAATCCCCTCAAACCAACTCGTATCTATCCGTTTCCCTTCTCCACCGAAGCTTTCTACAAAAGCATCCACAATTCTATACTCATTTGCAAACTTTTGTAAATCATCTACTTCTTTTGCTCTGACTACTTTAAGATGTTTTGTTTGTAAATCATCATAAAATGATTCTTGTGCTTCAAAATGAATCTGTGCAAGTGACAAATTAGAAAAAGAACATATTTCATCCACCTCTTTGGCACTATGATGTACAAATAACCCTACCCTCTCCACAAAAGGAGGAAGTTTAGAGCTAATCTCTTTTGCCTTTTGTGGGCTAATATATCTAGGAGATTTTTCATAAAATACAAAACCTAAAGCATCAGCACCTGCCTCAACAGCATCTAGTGCATCTTGAAGGTTTGTAATACCGCAGATTTTAACACGCATCAAATCTGTAAACTTTTAATGGCTTTAGAATAATCATCGCTACCATAAACATAACTTCCAGCTACAACTATATCAACACCAGCATTTTTAAGTTCATGTACATTTTTATCATTTACACCTCCATCTACCTCGATTAAAGCAGAGGCATTTTTACGCAATATCAAATCTTTCAACCTGGCAGCTTTTTCAACCACAGAAGGGATAAACTTCTGTCCTCCAAACCCTGGATTTACACTCATCAAAAGCACCATATCTAAATCATTGATAATATACTCTAAATCTTCACTACGACTATGAGGATTTAAAACAATTGCAGGAGAGATACCCAGATCTCTGATCTTTTGGATCAAACGGTGAGGATGTTTTTCTTCTTCTATATGAAAAGAAATATATTTTGGTTTTAATGGAGCAAAGAGATCAACAAAGAAAGTATTGTTCTCTACCATCAAATGAACATCGAGAGGTTTTGTACTCGCTTTAGCAACACTCTTCACTACCACTGGACCTATCGTGAGATTTGGCACAAAATGACCATCCATAACATCAACATGAACTAAATCACATCCCCCATCACAGATCGCTTTAACTTCTTGTGCCAACTTACCAAAATCAGCAGATAATATACTCGGTGCTACTTGCATTTCTAACCTTTTTTAACATACATTGTACTCAAATAGTTTTAAGGTATTACAAAAAACAAGCATACATCAAATTTTATAAAACTTTTCATAAATTTGTATAATTTATTGATATATATTTTACGCTACTGCCAACATATGTGATACTTTTCTTCTGATGCTTTCTATAATACTATATTCTTTGATCTCCAAACCCTCAAGAAGATGTGATTTGAGCATTTGCATACTCCATATATGAAAGTGTGTAGCCTCTTTTGGATTGATTCTATATCCAACTGCTATGATCGCGTCTAAATTGTAAAAATTTGCACTGTATGCTCTTCCTTCGCTTGTATATGCATCTATGCTTTTATTTACAAAACTCTCTTCAAGTTCTCCGGATGCAAATAATGCTTTAAGTGTTACATGAACCATTCTCACATCACAGCCAAAAAGTGTACTCATTTGGATTTGTGTCATCCAAAAACTCTCTTGTGACAATGTAACGGTTAAATCTCTGTTTTGAAATGGACTTTGGTAAGTTAAACTTTTTGATGCTTTCATAATAACTCCTTCGTTTTGTTAGGAGTATTGTAATATATTTTTCAAAACTTTTAGAATAATATTTCAAAATGAAATATTATTCTAAAATATTACATATTTGCTAGATTCATAGAGAAGATTGGCAATAACATAGCAACAACAATAACACCAATAGTCACACCTACAAATAAAATCAATATAGGTTCTAAGAGTGCTAAAAATAGATCAATTTTACTTCTGTTTTCTTCAAAATACAAATCGGCTAAATTTTCCATGACCAAAGCAACTTCACTTGTCTCTTCACCAAGTGCTATAGCCTGAATAAATGATTTATCTACATTTTTTCCATATTTGGCTAAAGATGTTGAAAATTTCTTACCCTCAACTACATCTTTGGAAGCATTTACAAACTGCTCTTTTATCACTTCATTGTCCAATATATTGGATGCTAGTTTTACAGCATGAACAAAAGTCACACCTGATCTAATCAAAACAGATGTAATATATGAAAATCTTGCCAATTCAAATGTTTCAATAATCTTTCCAAACAGAGGAAGTTTGAGTAAAAAAAGGTGATAACCATACTTGAACTTTTCGTTTGTCCGTACTAAAAACTGGAAAACAGCAGTTGCAACAATAACCATAATAGCAATATAAAGCCAGTATGCACCTAAAAAATCTCCAGCGGCGATAACTGCTTTAGTAATACCTGGAAGTTCTTGTTTTAGCTGGGTAAACATACCTGTAATCTTAGGTACAACAGTAGTAAGCATAAAGGCTACCATCATGATTGATATGACGACAATAAACATAGGATAAACCAAGGCTTGTTTTACTTTTCCAGCTACTTTGTCCTGTTCTTCAACAAATCTTGCCATCTCCATTAAGACCTCAGCAAGAGCACCATTTTCTTCAGCTACTTTGATAGATTGTTTATAAAAAGTAGGCAGATCAATAATCTCCTGCGACTCCAGGGATACATAATAACTTTTACCCTCATCCATACTTGTTTCAAGTGAAGTTAAAAAATCCACCATGATTGGTTCTTTTTCATATTGAGATTTCGCCAATCGTATAACATTTACAATAGGAATACCACTTCTTAGATATATAGCAAGGTTACGTGAAAGGTTTGCTAAATTTTTCGCAGGGAGCTGATGTTTTCTTTTAAAACTGATTTTATCAAAAAAAGAT
>JALSQA010000016.1 GCA_026985685.1 Campylobacterales bacterium
GCTTGTGCAACTGCACTTGCAACATATACAAGAACTCTTCTATCAAATGGTGATGGGATGATATATTCAGTTCCCCAAGTCATATCATCTCTTCCGTGAGCTTTTTGAACATGATCTGGAACTGGCTCTTTTGCTAACTCTGCAAGTGCACGAGATGCTGCCATTTTCATATTTTCTGTAATTTTAGTTGCTCTTACATCTAGGGCACCTCTAAAGATTTGAGGGAATCCAAGAACATTATTTACCTGGTTAGGAAAGTCACTTCTTCCTGTTCCAACGATTACATCAGGTCGTGCCTCTTTTGCAAGTGGTGGCATGATTTCTGGAATTGGGTTTGCACAAGCAAAGATAATTGGGTTTTTATCACTCATTGTTTTTACCCACTCAGGCTTGATCAAATCTGGTCCAGAAAGACCAAGAACCATATCAGCATCTTTCATTGCATCTTCTAATGTTCTATCTGGAGTTTCAAATGCAAATTGTTGTTTATATTTATTTAAATCATCTCTTCCGCTATGAATTACACCCTTAGAGTCTAGCATTGTAATATTTTTAACACCAAGTGCTTTATACATATTTGCACAAGCAATTCCAGAAGCACCTGCACCAATTACAACAACTTTCAAATCTTCAGCTGGTTTGCCAGTCATCTCTAAAACACCAATTAAACCAGCAGTTGTGATAACAGCTGTTCCGTGTTGATCATCATGAAATACTGGAACATTACAAATTTCTTTAAGTCTATCTTCGATTTCAAAACATCTTGGAGCTGAGATATCTTCTAAGTTTACACCACCAAAACTATCTGCCATTGCTGCAACAATATTTACAATTTCGTCTACATCTTTTGTATTAAGCTCAATATCAACAGCATCAACATTTGCAAATGTTTTAAATAAAACACCTTTACCTTCCATTACTGGTTTACCAGCTAAGTGTCCAATATCACCAAGACCAAGAACAGCTGTACCATCACTAACAACAGCAACTAAGTTACCTTTGTTTGTATATTCGTAAGCTTTATCTATATCTTTTTCTATTTCAAGACATGGAAATGCAACACCTGGGCTATATGCCATTGATAACTCTTTTTCAGTATCACACGCTTTTGTTAAAAGCGTTCCTGTCTTTCCGTTTGTATCAAACTCATTTTGTGCTCTATGGTACTGTAATGATTCTTGCTCAAAATTATCACTCATGCTATATCTCCTTAAATTATATATTAATTAATTATTTACTAATAATTAAAATATTATATTATTTGAAGAGTTAAGCTATAAGAAAAAAAACTACATTTACCTTTGAAAAAAACAATAGTGTAACTTTTTGAAGCGTATTAGATTTTATAATTTCACTTCTTGTACAAACCAAACAAATTCGCACACAGCACAAACTTCATTTTCTTCATTTAACACTTCAACCATAACCTCTATACTCCCTCTTCCTTTTTTTGAAAACTGCTTCTCAAAACGCTCTGATAGTTCATCTTCTACCCAAGCTTTTGCTATCATAAAATTTTTGATCTGTTTTTTGTAGCGTATGTTTGAGGATCGAAGAAGGGGAATAACATTTTTATTTAATTCACAATATCGTTTAGATAAAAAAAGTCCACTTTGTGTTTCAGCTAATGTATAAATAACTCCAGCATGAATTGAACCAAGATGATTAGCAAGTTTTGGTTTTGATGATAATTTCAAGGTATCTTTTTGCTCTTCTTCTATACCAAGATATGAAACGAAAGGAATATCCAATATCTCTTTCATCAATCTTTTACCCCATAAGCTGTTAAGATACGTCCATTTTTTAGAATCACACCAGCGTGTTCTATGGCATCAAAAATATCTTTTTGCGTCCATCCAGATTCAAACAATTCATCAAAATCTTTTTGCACACAAGATTTACTTTCATACATTGCCTTGATCGCAAACAAAGCAAGAGTTTTATGTTTTTCATCAAATGGAATCTTTGAAATATCAGATATACTACTATCAAGCTCTAACTGAGTATAACCTCTTGAAAGCAGTAGTTTTGTGTTAAACATTTTGCAATATGGATAAGACTCTTTATAGGCTACAAACAAACGTAAAAATCCAAAAAAATCAGGCTCTATGTGAGGATGTCTGGCAATACGAGCAACTGATTTTAAAAACTCTTCAAGATAATCAGCATCAATATCTCCTAGACAATACATTTGTGGCGGGACTTCACCATAAAGCACTTTCACTTTTTTATAAATCCTTTCTAACCGTTCTTGTTGATTTGTATTTGCTTGTGTCATAAACATGAAAAACTCCTCTTTTTTAGTATTAGACTTTTTAGTCTAGTGAAAGTATAAAATATTATTTCTTAATATTAGACTAAACAGTCTAATATATTCTATATCGATTTAATTCATCAAGTAAAAAGCGACTCTGAGAAATAAATACTTTTGGAGAAGAGAGAGATGGAGAAAGTGATAAAATCCCCCAAACACTACTAAGCATAAAAGCAGCAAATGCTAAATAATCAAGGCTTTCATCAAATTCTTTTTCATCTATACCTTGCTTTAACAACATCGCGATACCTTTATGCATTTGATTGTATTTCTCAATCAATAATTTATCAAAATCTTTATCTACGGGAGAAAGTTCTACCATTAAACGATAAAGTGGACAACCATGTTCTATCAAAGGACGGTTACGACTCATAGCTGCAAAAGTGTTACGAAAACTTTCATAAACCGTACAACCTTTATGTTTCTCAAAATGAAAAAACTCATCCATTTTAGGAAATAACCTCTCCTCAACCATAGCCAGCACCAATGCTTTTTTTGAACCAAAATAGTGATACATAGATCCTTTAGGAACAGATGCTTTTTTTAAGATTCTATCGACAGATGTAGCTGCATATCCATAAGTATAAACTTCTTCAAATGTAGCATCCAAAAGTAATTGACGTGCAGATTGTTTTTTCATATAATTTACCTAATCCTCTTTTAAACTCAAACTAACTCTTCCTTTTGCATGATCTATTCCTATCACTTCGATTCTTGGTAAGTATTGATTCACACAAACAACTTCAAGAGGATGGGAGATACGTTTATTGCTCATTTTAGAGATGTGTATCATACCATCATTTTTAAGTCCTATATCCACAAAAACACCAAAATCAGCTATATTTCTCACAACACCAGAAACAATACTCCCTTCTTGTAACTTATCAATATCAGTAACATCATCACGAAATGGTATTTGTGGAAGTTCGCTTCTTGGATCAAATCCAGGTTTTTGTAACTCTTTTATAATATCTTTGATCGTTTCTTCACCTACATTTTGTTCTCTTGCAAAAGATGAGATCTCTACATCTATAGATTTTTGCAATTTTTTAGCGATATCATAACTTTCAGGGTGAATCCCAGTATTGTCAAAGATACTCTTACCTTCTCTTATACGCATAAATCCTGCACACTGTTCAAAGGCTTTAGACCCCAGTCCTTTAACTTTTAAAAGCTCTTTTTTACTTTGAAATGCTCCATTATTTTCACGATACTCTATGATACGTTCTGCCATTTTTAAACCTACACCAGCTACATAAGAGAGGAGAGAAACTGAGGCACTATTAAGATCAACACCAACATGATTTACCAAGTCTTCGACCTTTTGATTAAGTTTTTTCGACAGAAGCTTTTGATCTACATCATGTTGATACTGCCCTATTCCTAAAGATTTTGGATCGATTTTAACAAGTGAAGCCATAGGATCTCGAAGACGTTGAGCTATGGAGATAGCTCCTCTTATAGTAACATCCAGATCAGGGTATTCCTGGGAAGCTATTTTAGAAGCAGAATAAACTGATGCACCAGCTTCAGATACTACAGTATATTTGATAGGTTGTTCACTCTTTTGATTAAACTGAGCAAAAAATCCTTGTGTCTCTCTTGATGCAGTTCCATTTCCTATGGCTACACCATTTATAGCATATTTTTTCACCAATTTTTCTACCGTATCAAAAGATTTTTCAAAATCATTATGAGGCGGAGTAGGATATATGACAGCATGATCTAAATATTTACCATTTTCATCAATCACCGCCAATTTACAACCAGTACGAAAAGCAGGATCGACACCAAGCAATACTTTTCCCATAACAGGTGGGGTCATGAGAAGCTGGGTAAGATTTTTTCCAAAAACAGAGATTGCCGCTATATCTGATCTCTCTTTGAGATTTAAATGTATTTCTCTCTCTAAGGAGGGAAAAAGAAGACGTTTAAAACCATCTTTATAAGCATCAAAAAGTAACTCTTTACTATCTTGCATATGACCTTTGATACGAAATCTATACAGTGTTTCAAAGTATCGTTCAGTATCGATAGTAATCTTTACAGAAAGCTCCTTTTCTTTTACCCCTCTCATAATCGCTAAATATCTATGAGATGGTATAAAGGCTACTTTTTCACTATGTTGTGCATACTTTGTATATTGCCCCTCTTTTTGAAAATTTTTAGCAGCTTTGACTTCTAATATCCCATGTTTTTGTATTAAATTACGCAATACTTGTCTCTCTTTGGGATCATCACTAAATCTCTCAGCTATGATATCCTGTGCTCCTTTGATCGCATCTGAAATAGTTTTGATATCACCTTTGCAATACTTTTTAGCCTCTTTTTCAAATAAATTTTTTGTTAATTTTGATTTTTGCAAAATATCAGCCAAAGGCTCCAATCCTGCTTCAATAGCTACTATCGCACGAGTATTTCGTTTTTGCTTAAAAGGACGGTAAATATCTTCAAGTGCTGTCATCGTAGTCACATCGTCTATAGCATTTTTGAGTTTTGATGTCAAAATATTACGCTCTTTTAGAGTAGAGATAATCTCTTCTTTACGATCAAAAAGATTTTTAATTCGAGTATACTCATCAAAAAATTTTCGCAACGTTTCATCATCCGCACCACCAGTCATCTCTTTACGATAACGTGCGATAAAAGGAATAGTTGCACCATCATTGAGTAGTTTGATTATGTTTTCAATCTCTTTTTGACCTAAAGTACTCTTTTGTGTGAGCATAGATATAAATTTTTGCATAAAACTCCAACTAAATTTTTACCCTTATCATAACACATATTTTGTCAAAAAAACTCTTCTTCTTACAGTATAAATAAAAGCAATAGCTGATAAAATGAATTTAAGAGCTTTTGGAAACGGAGACTTTAGTCCCGTATATCTAAGGCAACGCATTCCTCTTTCAGTAAAGGAATATGAATTCAATATAAAGGGAAAAAATATGAAATACATATATCTTTTTTTAATATTCACACTATCACTATTTGCAACTACAAACAGTTGTCTTAGTTGTCACAAAGGTATCGCTGACATTCGAGATAAAAATTCAACCATGATGAAAAAAATTCTTCAACTAGCAGATCATGCAGGATACAAAGGTAATGACTGTATCGTTTGTCATGGTGGTAATCCTGAGGCACTAGATAAAGAAACAGCACACAAAGGTACACCAAAGTATTTTAAAAGTCATAAAGGTCCAAAAGCATTTTATCCATATCCTGCCAGTGCCTGGATTAATGAAAATACTTGTGGAATATGTCACCCAAAACAAGTCTCTTCCCAATGGAACAATCTCATGGCAACGGAAC
>JALSQA010000017.1 GCA_026985685.1 Campylobacterales bacterium
AACGCCGTGGATCTGTGCTAGTTGGCTATAAAGTTTTTCACTACCCTAAACAAGAATTAATTTTACCAAAACTTTATAGAGATATGATTATGAAAACATATCAACAGTTAAAGTTCCCAATTACTTTTACAAGTTCTAAGTCTATAAAAGAGACATCGCACCTTCATCTTTATTATCGTTATGAGCCTTTAGAAAATACAGCTACTATTGTCATAGAATCATATGCTAAACATTTTAAACATAAATTTTTATTACTTTTAAATCAACTAAGAGCAAAACATTGTGACATGATCTACGCACATATAAATCTAAATAATCTAATACAAATCGATAAAGTCATTAAAATACTTAATAACAGAGGCTTTTTTTATTGTGGTATATTATTTTTAGAGCATAAGAATCAAGATTATCTCTGTTTACAAAATAAGCATAGTATTCACATAGGCAAAAAAAATTTATTGTGTTATTCTGATTTTTGTAAAAATCTATTAGCATATATTTACAAAGACGAACAACGTATTAAGTAAAATGAGATAAAATAACTCTTTTATAACGAAGGAGTATTTTATGAGAGAATTTATAACCACATTTTTTGGACAATACGGAACAGTCATTGTTTTTTTTCACGTACTATCTGCTGTTATTTGGGTTGGAGGGATGATCGCAATTCATGTAGCCGTACACCCTAGTCTGCAAAGTATCGATAATCCAAAAATAAAGTTAGGCAAAACTTTACAAATTGTTGGAAAACTTTTTCACTTAGTTATTCCATTTATCATTTTACTTATTATTACTGCTGTATTTATGGCTGTAGGGCTAGGATTTAAAGGAACAAATCTTTATTGGCTTATTCATGTAAAAGAGAGCATCTGGACAATCATGACGATTAACTTTATCTATATGTATATACAACGTGCAAAAGCACAAAAGTTATTTGACATAGGGGATTTAAAAGCTGCTAAAAAACGTGTTTTGTTATTACCCAATCTATTGCTACCAATTAATATAATTTTGGGCTTAGGAGCGATTTATGCAGGTGTTACACTAAGAGGTATTTAACTTCTTAGCGTAACAGAATATATAGTTTTTTTATAGTGCAGCTTTTGCTGCTTCTACTACTTTTGTAAACGCTGATGCATCATTCATAGCCATATCAGCTAAAATTTTTCTATCTAGTTCAATACCAGCTTTGTTTAATCCATTTATGAATTTTGAATAACTTAAGCCATTTAATCTACAAGCTGCATTAATTCTAGTGATCCAAAGTCTTCTAAAATCTCTTTTCTTTTGTCTTCTATCTCTATATGCATAAACTAAAGATCTCTCTAGTTGTTCTTTTGCTTTTCTAAAATGTTTTCTTCTACCACTATAGAAACCTCTGGCTTGTTTTAGAAGTTTTTTATGTCTTCTTCTTCTGACTACACCTGTTTTTACTCTCATGTTTTTTTCCTTAACCTTAATATTTTGGTGTCATGCCTAGCATGATCTTGTCCCGCTTGGGAGGAAATGTATTGATTTTTATATCAAAAACTATTTTTACTATTTTCCTAAAAGCTCTTTAACTTGACCAATATCACTTTTTGCAACAACTTGCGGTGATCTTAATCCAACTTTTCGTTTTTGGTCTTTTTTGGTCAAAATATGACTTCTATAAGCAGACCCTCTTTTGATACTACCGTTTTTTTTCACTTTAAAACGTTTTGCAGCACCACGATGTGTTTTCATCTTTGGCATTTTATCTCCTTTATATTATTTAAAAGCACTTTTATATACTTTTAAGGAGTGCAATTATATCTTTTTTTCTTGATTATTGGCTTAAATATAGTTAGATTATAGAAGTTATGGGATTAGGCGATCGTTATGACCGCCTTTTTTAAAAGAGTTATTTATCTTTGTCTTTTTTAGGCACTACATACATATTTACATAGCGACCTTCAAATTTTGGCTCATTTTCTTTAGTAGCGATATCTTCTACCATTGGCCATACACGATTAAGTACATCTTTCCCTGCTTGAGGATTAGCCATTTCACGACCTCTAAGAAATACTCTAAATTTTACATGCTTTCCTGCCTGTAAAAATTCTCTTGCATGTTTTACTTTGTAATTTATATCATTTTCAGCAATTTTAACAGATAATTTAATCTCTTTGACTTCAATTTTCTTCTGTTTTTTCTTTGCCTCTTTTTTCTTCTTCTCTTCTTGGTATTTAAATTTACCATAATCCATAATTTTTACAACCGGTGGTTTTGCGGTTGGTGCGATCAAAACCAGATCCAGACCTTTTTCCTGTGCAATATCCAATGCTTCATCAGAAGAGATAATACCATATTGAGTACCATCATCTCCCATACATCTAACCTCAGGAAGTCTAATATCCTCATTTAATTTTGTTTCGTCTTTTTTGCTTCTGCCTCTATTCAAAAGTGTACCTCATTCATTTTTTCCTTTACTAATGTATAAAATTCTTCTTTACTAAGATTGTACTGCTGGCGACTTCGTCTGTCTCTGACAGCCACACTTTTAGTTTCAACCTCTTCATCTCCCAAAACCAAGATCATCGGAACTCTCTGTTTTTCAGCGATTCTAATTCTTTTGTTTAGGCTTTCATTCCTCGATGAAACCTCAACATCTATTCCCATATCTATCAACTCACTTTGTAATACTTTTGCATACTCAACATGTGTTGGTGCAATTGGAACAATCACTATTTGAGTTGGTGCAATAAAAAATGGAAATTCACCACTGACATGCTCTGTTAAAATTCCAATAAACCTCTCAAATGAACCTAAAATTGCACGATGCAACATTACAGGTCGTGCTTTTTCATTATTTTCATCTGTGTATTCTAACTCAAATCTTTCAGGAAGATTAAAGTCTACTTGAATTGTACCACATTGCCACTTACGCTTAAGTGAATCTTTTATTTTAATATCAATTTTTGGACCATAAAATGCTCCACCACCTTCATCAATACCATAAGAAATACCATTTTCATCAAGTGCATCTTTAAGACCTTGTGTTGCCGTCTCCCAAATAGATTCATCACCGATAGCTTTATCTGGTCTAGTTGAAACTTCTAATTCATATTCAAATCCAAAACTTTGCATCAAATCATCCACAAAACCTAAAACTTCAATCACACTATCTTTGATTTGGTTTGGCATACAATAAATATGAGCATCATCTTGAGTAAATTCTCTTACCCTGAAAAGACCATGAAGTGCACCACTCATTTCATGGCGATGTACTACACCATACTCAAAAAATTTCAACGGTAAATCTCGATACGAACGTAACTCACTTTGATAAATTTTGATATGTCCTACACAGTTCATAGGCTTAATACCATACTCAACAATTTTAGGATTTTCATCATCTCCTTCATTTATTTGAGTAAAGTACATATTTTCACCATAATTATCGTAGTGACCACTTATCTTCCAAGCTTCACTCTTCAAAAGTTCTGGTCCTCTAACTGGTTCATAGCCTCTTTTTCTGTGTGCAGTATATAAAAGTGCTTCAAGTCTACTTCTTAGTCTTGCACCTGCTGGCAACCATAAAGGAAGTCCTGCCCCAATACTCTCATCAAAAGTAAAAAGTTTCAACTCTTTACCCAATTTTCTATGATCCCTTTTTTTAGCTTCTTCAATAAAAAGCAAATATTCTTTTAAACTCTCTTTGTCTGCAAAAGCTGTTCCATAGATACGTGTAAGCATCTCTTTATCGCTATCGCCTCCCAAGTAGGCTCCTGCAACACGCATTAGCTTAAAGTTATGTAAAAGTTTAGTATTTGGAACATGAGGTCCACGACATAAATCTTCAAAATCACCTTGTTTATATGTTGTAAGTTTATCATCTTCAATTCGTTTTAAAACTTCTTGTTTTAAATCATCATCTGCAAATTTTTGACTAATTTCATCTTTTGTAAAAGTATGCTTCTGGATTGAAAACTTTTTCTTGATAAGCTCTTTCATCTTTTTTTCAATTTTTTTCAAATCGGCATCTGTAATAGGCTCATCTGTTCTAAAATCATAATAAAAACCATCTTCTATCACAGGACCAACAAAAAATTTTGCTTCAGGATATAGTGCTTTAATCGCCTGTGCCATAAGGTGTGCCGTAGAGTGTCTGATAATTTCTAATGCCTGGGGTGAATTATCATAATATATATTTTCACCTTCTATATTTTCTAATGCAGCAGTTTGTGTATCATAAATAACACCATCTTTTTGAATACCTATTACAATCTTTTCCACGCATACCTCATTTTAAATTTTTCAATACTTTAATCATATATAAATATCGACACAATTATCCATTTTTTTATATCACAAAAATATTGTAAACTTTTTTTATTTGAAAATGGTGGCCACGATTGGACTTGAACCAACGACCACTACCATGTCAAGGTAGTGCTCTACCAACTGAGCTACGCGACCATAAAAGCAGTATCTTATCGAAAACATAATTTATATTTTCTTAGAATTTATAAGGATATTTTATTAAGGGCAGGAATTCTACCCTTTTTTTCTTTATATAAACAAAATGTATGTAGATTAATTGTTTATTTTTACTTTTTTGTCATGATTTTGAAAACTAATGATCAAAATCAATAAAACACCCAAATCTATCATGACATCTGCGAAGTTAAAAATAGCAAAATCAAATCCACAGTGCCAATAAACATAATCAACAACACCACCGTGTAAAAATCTATCTAGTAAATTACTAACACCTCCACCCATCAACAAGCCCAAAGGAAATGCATATTGTTTAATACTCTCTCTTTGCCAAAAAATATATCCTAAGACTATCGAAATAAGTCCTGTTTGAATATACTTTAGATTTTCACCCAAAAAAGCAAACATGGAAAATGCTACACCTTTATTGAGTGTAAAATTTAGTGATATACATTTACTATTCCAGTCAAACCCACCTAAAAAAAATGATTTTATAATTTGATCTAAAATAAATACAACTATAAAAGCACTAAAAAATTTCAAAAAAAACTTATCCATTAAGTGCCTTAGTAAAAAATGAGACTAACTCTTTGATTCTCTTGTCTACTAAAATACTATCTTTACCCTCAAGCAAAATACGCAATAAATTTTCAGTTCCTGAATAACGAATCAATGGGCGTATATTTTCTGCTTCTAAACTAGCCAAAAGCTCTTTATAACCTTTGATTTTATCCAAAGGTATTTTCTTTTTAATTTTAATATTTTTTAGTATCTGTGGATATAGTTCAAATGGGTTTAAAACTTCACTAGCTTTTTTCTTTTTTGCTAAGATATAAGCAGAAACTTGCAACGCTGCTGCAAGTGCATCTCCTGTTTTTGCAAAATCACTTAAAATGATATGCCCACTTTGTTCACCACCAAAATTTAACCCTTCTTTTTGCATTGTTTCAAGTACATATTTATCTCCAACATTGCATCTATATACTTGAATATCTTTTTGATTTAAATAATCTTCAAGTGCTTGATTACTCATCACAGTTGCAGCTACACCATTGTTTGAAAGGTTAGCTTGATCTTTTAAATGCACTGCCAGGACACCAAGTAATTTATC
>JALSQA010000018.1 GCA_026985685.1 Campylobacterales bacterium
TGTAAATATATAGTTATTTGGGATAAATATAATCCGCCCTGCACGTTTATTTACCTGATATGTTGTTAGTGTTACATCTTCAAGGATTGTCATTCTTAGAAATGAAATATCAACTATATCCCCTACGTATTCGTGTTTTCCTTTGTAAACTTTGACACGATCTCCCACATGAAAACTCCCACCAAATACGATCACCATCCAGCCTAAAGAACTCATAAAAAGATCTTTCATAGCGATAGCAATACCAGCTGAAGCAAATCCAAGTACAGTCACAAGGTAGGTAACATTTTCTAAAAATGAGAAAAGCAGTACCATAGAAATCAAAACAAAGTTACTAAAGTTGATGATTTTATTTGCCATGTAGTAGCGTTCATTGTCGGAGATTGTCTTTTTTGCAAGGTATTTGAAGAAAAAAGAGAACAAAATTATCACAGCAACCATGATCAGGATATTAAAAAGCCTCTCCATTTGAACTTTGATATCTGCTGTGACTTTTAGTTTACTATCTTCAACTTTTTTGGCATAGAGTCTATAAGTATTTGCGGCAAGTTTATAAGCAGGTGTAATTTCTTTGATCTCTTTTATAACTTGCTTATTTTCTCTTAAGAGTCTGTTTTTTTCCTGTAACATTGTAAGTAAGTTATTTAATCCATCGAGATCTCTTTTGAAATGTTCTCTCTCTTTTTTGAGTAACTTTAGATATCTAAATCCATTTAAGATATCTAATGGTGACTCAATAGTAGGTGCTTTTTCTATATCTTTTGGTTTGGTTAGCATTTCAAATGGTGGAACTTCAAAATCTCTTAGTAACTCTATTTGATTTTCAAGTGCTCTCTCTTCATTTAGTTTATTGACATAGTCTAGTTTCTTTTTAGATTTTTTTCTACTTTTTAAACTTTTTTGTATCTTTGCAAGTTTGGTTTTTAGATCAAGATAAACTTGATGATTGTTATATTTGGTATACCAGACATCTGTTTTTAATGTTTCATTGATTTTATTTAGTTTTGCTATTCTTTCTTGATTTTCTTTTATCTTTTTTTGAGCTTCTTGTAGATTTTTAGCATCTTTTTTGATCTCATTTTTAGTTTGGTTTTGCTCACTGTGAACAAGTGGTATATCCTTTTTTTCCTCTGCATAACCAGCAAGTGTAAAAAAAGATAAAATTAGAAAAAAAGATAAAACTTTAAACATCATCTCTAAATTCTTCTAATACATCGATAACAATTTTAGAATCGATATCATTTTTGATCTCAAAGCCACCTATTCCTTTTGGGAGTATAAATGTAATTTTTGCATTTTTGGTCTTTTTGTCTAAAGAAAATGTATCATAAAATGCTTTTGGATCTTTAATACAAAAAGAGGTAGGAAGATCATATTTTTGTAACAAATCTTTGATTTTATTTGCTTCATCTTCAGATAATAGCCCTAGTCTCACAGCTAGAGTATTTGCCATAACCATACCGATAGCCACAGCTTCTCCATGTAAAAAACGACTATAGTCTGTCATATTTTCAATCACATGAGCAAAGGTATGTCCATAGTTTAAGACAGCTCGGATACCTTTTTCCTTTTCATCTTGACCTACTACTTTAGCTTTTGTCTGGACACTTTTTTGAATCGCCAGGGCTAAATCTTCACTTTTATGTAAATCATGGCTACTTAGCCATTCAAAGAAATCTTGATCAAAAGTAACAGCCATTTTAACAATCTCAGCTACTCCTGCACCAAATTCTCTTTTTTCTAAAGTCTGCAAAAATTTTGTCTCTATATAGACAGCTTTTGGCTGATAAAAAGCACCTATAAGGTTTTTTCCATAGCTATTATTGATACCAGTTTTTCCACCCACACTTGCATCAACTTGAGAAAGCAGGGTTGTAGGAATTTGTATAAAATCTATACCTCTTTGAAAAATTGATGCTGCAAATCCAGTCATATCACCGATCACACCACCACCAAAAGCGATCAAAACACTTGATCTGTCAAAACGATGATTAAATAGACTCTCAAGTATCATATCAAGGGATTTTTGATTTTTATACTCTTCACCATCTGGTACAGTTATGACATACAGAGCTTTAGCTTCTATCTTGGAGAGGAGAGTATTTAGATGTAATCCTGCTACTTTTGGGTTGGTGATGATAGCCACATTACAATCAAACTTGAGCTTTTGCATCTCATCAATGTAGATAGTATAATCTTGGGATTTTTGATTTTCAAAACCAATATTTGTCTGCATGAAATCCTCTCCTGCCTTTTTATGCTCTCATAGTATAAAGATTATATGTAAATTTTGTTTATAAGCTTATGATTCATAAGGCAAGAAGAGTTGGTGTCTGTCAAAAAAGCGAAAATACTGCTGTTCAAGATTGGTAGATAAAAATGACAGCCATCCAGTATGTAATAGTTTTTTGTCAAAGACAATTAATTGTAAATAATCATCTTCATGCATCAAAGTACGAATAGGATTTTTCCTGGTTTTGATAATTCGTACCTTCTCTTCAAACAGTTTAGAAAGATTTTCAAAATGTTCAGCTATCTTCACACACTCATCATCCATGTCAGGTTCAAATTCTATCAAAGATATATCCAAATGTAACTGCGAAGCAATATCAAAAATCATAGAAGAGAGTTGTTCTACTTTTTCACTGTTTCTATTTAGCACTACAGTATGTTTGATTTGAAATAAACCTTCATCTCCTATCTTAAAAACAGGCAAATGAATTTTATACAATAGCTTAATATGCTCTTTGAAAAAATTCCTGTTTGTTACGATAAGACCGACATAATACTGAGAAATATCCTGTAGCATAATCACTTCTAAATCCTGACTCAGAAAATCAAGTACAATCTCCATACTTGTGCTTTGCTGATAACTTTTTAGTTTATCAAGAGTCTTACCATAAGTAGGATTTAATATACGAAAAATAAGTTTTTTACTATTTAAATTGGCATGTAAAAGCATCGCATCATTGCAGAGTTTCTCAATTTGTGTAGCATTCATCTCTACCATATCCAACACAACATAGATATTTTCACCATAAGGAAGTGGAAATTGTCCAAATTGACGGTTGATACTTTTGTATACACCTTTTAAAACATTTGGATTGCCTACTGCAAGGATATTGTCATTTGGCAGAAGCATTGTTTTTGGCTGGGGTAATATCACTTTTTGCTCTCTGAAAATAGCAGCAATTCTCCATCTTTTTTGTTCAACATTTCCAATATGACGATAAACATACGCACTACCAAATGGAATTTTAAACTCCATGATTTCACCAAGTCCTAGTCCAATATTTTGTGCAAATAGTGGAATATCTGGTAGATAATTGCTCAGGATATTGGCATAACGTTCATTTACATCGATCACCGTTGTATTTTTATCTTCAAAAGAGATACCCCATTTATCAAAAACAAAGATAGACAATATCGGTGAGACTTGACGGATATTATCATAAGTAGAGAGTAAATCTATCTTATTTCCCAAAACAAGCATAGCTTGATAAAACTCAATATCCTCAAGCAGCATAGAGAGTTTGATGAAGCTTGTAGGATCGAAAGAGTAGTAGATAAATTTATTTGATTTTTTTTCAGGTAGTGTGGAGCTTTTATAGTAGACTATGTGATAAATCGTATCAGAAGCATCCAAATCAGAAATACGTTCTAAAAAAGTTTTGGCAATTGTACCATCAGCAATAATCAATACTCTTTTCATGAACTATTTTACCTTATAACAAGAGCATTGTCTGAGCAATACTTTTGTATCTATATTTTTTTTCTGATCTAGTAAACCCAGATAGCATTGATTATCCTGGCGATACAAAAACAAAAGATTTTGACTCCCTTTTGCACCCACTAAAGGGTCATTATGATTTAGCATAAATCTGGGATGATTTGAGAGTACCAAATAAGCACTTTTGCTAAAAACATCTTTAGATAGTTTTATATGCGATATACCCAGAAGCTTTTGGACTCCTTTTTCAATATCTTCATGACATACAGGAGAAAAGCTCTCTAACTGTGCAGGAAAAATAGTTTTACTATCAAAAGCACAAGCACTGAACAATCCCATCATAGCCACCATAACAACTCTAATAAATACCAAACCGACTCCTGAAATTATCACGTCTGTCAAAAATAGTCCCTCTTACAAAACTACGTGAAGATACATTTTTGCAATGATCATTTTTTATATAGTAGAGAGCCTGGGCAAAAAGTGTCTCTTTTTGATCTGTAAAATCATCAAAAACATCATCTTTTGCACTACAGGCTGGAGTTAAACCATCTACATAATCCCCTACATTATCTCCATTTGTACTTTTCATCTGCACAGGTAAGATATACTTATCACAATAAGCCCCGCCAATCATACCATAAGGTTTACCGCAAGTTGCCTCACCAATTTGAACCACATCTATACCAGTTACCAAAGCACGTAAACCATTTATAACCAATTCACTAGCTGAACAGCTATTGTTGGTTGTCAGGATAAATACTCTATCAAGTGCCAATGACTGAGGAGCTTCATTTTCAAAATAGACTGTATCATTATAATTGCTATATTTTGCATTAAAAAGTTGATTTTGGAAAACTTTCCCTGCCGTTTTATACCCACCTATCAAAGATGCCAAATGGTTAGCGATATAAACATATCCACCACCGTTATAACGAAGATCAAGCACCAGTTCATCGATCCCCTCCTGGTGAAAATGATTAAAAGCATCATTTAGCTCTTGTTCGGAAGTACCGACGAATGACTGAAATAGTAAATAACCGATTTTTTTCTGCTCAATATCAAGAACTTTATCAACGATAACTGTTTTGAAATCAAACTCTTTTTTTGTGATATTTAACTCTTCTACACTACTATCACTGTGGCGAACTTTGATTGAGACACTAAGGTTTTTATCATCGTAAAAATAGTGATCTAACAAGGTATCATCATGATATATCTCATCAGCACTCTTTCCATCGATACTAAGGATTTCATCAGAACGCTTCAAACCAATCTTAGCTGCTGGAGAATCAGGATATACAAGAAGTACAATTATGCTCTCTACAGATGTAGTATCCCCAACAAAAGCAAACTCAAAACCAAATCCAATATTTTTACCTGCTTCAAAGAAATTGTCATAATCTTTCTTTTTCATGATAAAGCTAAAATGGTCTTTTTCATATCGTAAATCTTTTAACAATACCTCTTCATCAGGGTAAGTACTATTGTCTTCAAAATCAACTTCTTTAGTAATATTTGCCCAAAGATAACTATCATGAAAAAGATCATAAACAAATTGTTTTTTATTTTTCAGGGAGCAGACTTTTGGAGGCTGTACTTCACCAAAAATCTTATTTACTGGGATTTTATTACTACCATTTTCATTACTATTGTTAGAATGACTATCTCCTGTGAGATTGGTATCACTTTGACCTGTCGTATTGGTGTCACTTTGGTGTGCAGGATTATCATGACAAGCTAATACAAAAATAGCTATCAAAACACTCAAACAAATTTGCACCAAAGTTTTT
>JALSQA010000019.1 GCA_026985685.1 Campylobacterales bacterium
CACCCGAAAAGCATTGGCATAGATTGTCCATGTGTACGGCACGCTTCCGCCTGTAGGCATGAATGATCCATCGGTTATGTAAAGATTTCCTACTTCATGTGCTTTATCTATCACAATTTTAAATAAAAATCTAAACCTCTATCTCATGTTGTAAATCAGATATTTTATCTATAATCTCTTTTATCTGTTTGTTACTTCCAAATGCCATTTCATCATATTGTAATAATAAATAATTTGATATTTTATAATTGCAAGGAAATTGTATACCTTCACCACGGATAGGATCATATTTTTTTAATTCATCATTGCAAATTTTCTCTAATTCTGAAAAAGCTCTATTTTTATCGTAAAAATTATTACTATCACAACTTAATAAATCTCTATAACTAATATGCTCAAAAAATGCATATTTTTCTACAAGTTCCTTATATCTCATACCACTAATATGTTGTATACCGATACAATTGTACAACAACAAAACTACTTCATCTTTAGTCAATTGAGCTCTTACAATATTTGCATATTTTTTCTTCTCTTCGAAGCTATCTATGGGATAATCTGTATCAATATAATTTAAGACTTGATACAAATTTAGAAAATAATACTTCAATGACAAGTTATAGGTAGCATTTATTTCTTCATATTTTTCAATAAAGGCATCAATCTGCACATTATCAAATTCTTGAAGAATATTTTTCCTCAAATATTGAAACTGCATACTATTTCCATCTTTGTATCCGTCATTAAAAGATTTGATATTTTTAATCACATCGTTAAAAACATTTAGCATTTGAAAAAATTTATTGTCAAATTGCTGTAAATCCATAATCTCTCGTTGTTTTTTAAATTCTTCTCTTGTCTCTTCAAGTTCTTCTTTTTGAATTTTTATAGTGACCAAAACAGCAGCAAATGCTAACCCTGCAAATAAACTTGTAAGTATATTAAATGCATCTCCCAGTTGTGCTAAGGCACTCAATTTTATGATATCACCTCTAGGTAAACTAGGCATTGATATATGTATACCAAGATCTTTTGAAACAAAAATATATACAATAAAAAACAATCCCCATATACCAAAAACATATAAAGACATATTAAACATTTCTTCAAGCCAATTTTTTTCTCTTTTCTTATTCATACAATATTCCTAATAATGATACCGACAAGAAAGAATATGAATTTCCTCATCAAAAACTTCATACACAAGACGATGCTCTTGATTAATACGCCTTGACCAACATCCTTGTAGTTCATACTTTAGTGCTTCTGGTTTACCACTACCCTCAAAAGGTGTTCGCATCATTTCTTTGAGAAGTGTATTGATTTTTTTGAGAATCTTTTTATCTTTGGCTTGCCAATAAAGATAATCCTCCCAGCCCTCTTTTGTAAAAAGCAAATTCATTCTTCAATAAGTTCTTTTTTTGATACTTTTTGCTCTCTTGAGGCTGTCAATGCACGTAATAGTCGTTCTCTGTTTTTATCTGAAGAGAGCAGATATTCCGTCTCTTTCATAGCATTATAGTTATCTAAAGAAATAATCACAATATTTTCCCCATTTTTTCGGTTGACTATAATCTCTTCACTATCATGATAGGCTGAATCAAAAAGAAACTTTAGATTGTTCCTTGCCTCTGTAAAATTAACTACTTTCATTTTAGATTCCTTTTATGTCCTATTTATTGTACATATTATAGTACATAATAGGAGCTATGTCAACTCTATATAATCCCTTTTAGTTTAAATATTTTCTAATTTTATCATATCTGCCACTCGAAAAGCATTGGCATAGATTGTCCATGTGTACGGCACGCTTCCGCCTGTAGGCATGAATGATCCATCGGTTATGTAAAGATTTCCTACTTCATGTGCTTTACAGTTTTTATCAAGTACCGAGGTTTTTGGATCATTTCCAAAACGGCATCCTCCTGCTTGTAGATTTTGCGGGGGATATGGACCGATTGATGATTTAATATTTGTTGCTCCAATTTTTTTGAGTACATTGATGGTTTTTTGGGCAAGGATATTTCCTATTTTTTCATTTTGTGGATGAGAACCTATACGTAGTTTGGCTACTGGCATACCATATTTGTCTTTATAATTTTCATCTACTGTGACAAAACAGTCATCGTTTGGCAACCAATCATTAAAAATTTCAAACTGAAGGTTTCTCTTTTTTGTAAATCTCTCTATCAATCGTTTTTGTAACTTTTCACCCCATAGCAAAGCCCCATCTTCGCTCCATTTAGTTCGGTTGGCTTTGAGGATTGGGTTAGCGTGTTCAAAGAGTGCTTCACTAATACCACCTTTGGTTTTATCATCGATAAAATACCAATCTTTGATGGTTCTATTGACAAATAACCCCTCAGTGAAAAGCTCTTTTTGAGAGAGTATCTTTTCATCTAAATCACCACTTACTACACCACCAGCAGAAAATAGCATATTTTTACCAACTTGTCCACTATTGTTTGCTAATCCATTTGGAAAATATTTAGATTTAGAGTTTAAAAGGAGTCTGCTTGTTTCCATAGCCTGTGCGGCAACAACAAATAGTGTCGCTTCCACCGCCACTTCTTTTCCTTCATGTATACATTTTGCAAAGACAATATCTCCTTTTTCATTTACCTCAAGATTTTTAACATGATGTTTTGTTTTAATCGTAAGATTTCCCGTCTTGAGTGCAGGTTGTAACAAAGCAGCCCTCGCACTCCCCTTTGCCCCACTACTACATCCATAACTGCCACAATAGTTAGAATAATAACAAGCACTTCTTTCTCCTTTTGGTACACTCATAATCGCACGGGGAGTTTTGACAGCAGTAATCCCCAATGCCTTGCAACTTTGATCAATCAATTTTGAAACAGGTTGCTCCGCTGTTGGAGGATAAGGAAAATCTTTGGTCGATCTTGGCTCTTGAAATTTATAAGGAGTTACCTCACCACTCACACCTACAATTTTTTCTACTTTTGCATAGTAAGGTTCCATCTCTTCATAGCTAATAGCCCAATCTGATATATTGGCACCCTTTATATCACCAAACTCACTTTTGAGTCGAAAATCTTTTGGATGCAGACGGTGAAAAAAACCACTCATAAAGTTAGAAGATCCACCAACGATATTGCCATTCCAAAAATCCCAACCAAGTTCATAAGTTGGTGTTGCCACCCATTTACCATCCTCTTTATCTTCGATTAGATGATACTCATCTTTTAGATTTGGAGTAACGATTGAACGACGGCAAAAAGCTATCTCATCTTTGGAAAAATTCTCTTCTTTATAAAAATCACCTTTTTCAAGTATCACTACTTTTTTCCCTGCTTTGCTAAGTTCATATGCAATTGGTCCAGCCCCTGCCCCACTTCCAACAATACAAACATCATACTTCATGAAATTCTCCCAAATGGAAATTTTGGTCGTGGTTTTCCAGCATGATGGCTAAGACTTTTCCATCCTTTCTGGTGAGTATTTCCTCCATAAATGGGATCAGACAAAAGTGCTTCAAAAGTATAGTTTAAGACCATCGAAATCCAATTTTCCCCAAATGTAGTCTGGGAAAATTCTAAGAGTATTTTCTCTTTTTTTACATCATCAAGCATTACTCTCCATCCTTTTTTTTGCAACGTATCCAAACCTTCAAAAATAAACTTTAAATCTTCTTGATCAAACGACTCATCACGACTAACCATTTTCAGATACCTGACAGAATCCACACTCTGGGCATCTGGAAATCCATTTTTACGAGGGAAAAGATGATTTTGTACACTTTGTAAAACACGCCATTTATCCTCTTTTTTGTCACCAAAAAATCCAAAAAATGCAGATGCCATACTTACTGAAGCACCTAGGCTTAAAAATACTCTTCTATTCATGTTTGTCCTTTATGGCATTATACCACCCTAGTGTGTAAAGAAAATGTAACTACTACACATACCTTACATATAAGTTAGTTACAATTGATATGTATTTTAAAAACAAGGAGAAATATCATGAATACAAATCTATTACGAAAAACAGCTAAAGCATTACTTGTCGGTTCATTTTTAGCATTTGCTTCTATCTCATTGCAAGCTTGCAATGACCAGGCAAAAGAGGTAAAAACAGCTAAAACACTTAAATCAAACTGTCAAATGAAGTGCGGTGCAGGTATGAAATGCAAAAGTGGTAAATGTGGTGATGCTAAAAAAGTAGCACCAGCAATGAAATGCCAGGCAGGTAAATGCGGTCAAGGTAAATAATTTATTACCTTATGTAACAATTAAACTTTTTATTGACTAAGTTGTAAGCTTAGTATTGACTCTTTGTTCTTTTTAAAGGTAAAATAAACTTATCTTTTAAGAAAGGAGACAAAATGAAAAAGTTAGCATTAGCTTCAATTTTAGCAGTTGCTGTTCTCGCAGTGAGTGGATGTAGTTCTAAGTGCGGTTGTAGTGCACCAAGTTATCCAACTTGTGTAGCAAAACCTTGCGGTTGCAACTAATTTACGATAAAAGAGATAGCCTTTATGGGACTATCTCTTTACAATAAACCTTCTTCAAAATTTTTAAATTCTAAAATATCTTTCAAGTTCATAATATTATCTTTTTTTATACACATCCACTACACATAATCTAACTATACTTACATTACAAAAACAAAACATTATAAGGAGTCAATCATGAAAAAATTATTTCTTGGTTTGGTAACAACACTAGCTTTGCTTGCATTTGCAGGCTGTTATGATAATGGTACGTCTGGGACACACGACAAATCATCTAAATGTGGTGCAGGAAAATGCGGGAATGCTAAATAAAGCACTTAAAATTATTCCAGGAGTTGATTACTCCTGGTAAGGAGAGATTATGTTACGTTATTTATATTTAGAAATTGTAAAACTTTTTAAAAATTTACAATCTATTGCACTCTTACTAGCTAGACTTGCAGTTGCATATGGGTTTTATGAACCTGCTATGATGAAGTGGTCAGATATGACGGCTACAGCCAATTGGTTTGGTTCAATGGGTATTCCATTTCCTACACTAAATGCCTACATGGCTGCATCAACAGAGATAACTGGTGTCATTTTACTCACACTTGGTCTATTTACAAGACTTATATCTTTACCTATGATTGTGATCATGTTAGTTGCAATTTTTACGGTACATTTGCCAAATGGATTTAGTGCAGGGGCTAACGGTTTTGAGATACCACTTTACTATATGTTGTTTTTACTGATTTTTATCTCTTTTGGAGCAGGTAAAATTAGTTTAGACTACTTATTCTTCAAAGAAGAACAATAATCATACAAATCATGTCATATGTCATGACATGATTTTGATTGAAAAATAGTTTCGAGTTGTAACACAAAAGTTATCTTTTTGTTACCTTTTAGTCAATATTTGCTTTTTTCTACTCTTTCTGGTAAACTAAACTTATCTTTAAACCCAGATTATGTAATAGACATTGAAATATAGTGTTTGTGCTTTGCATTAGAAATTTTAGGACAAATTTGAGCTTATGCCAAAGCATAGGCGATGATTTTTC
>JALSQA010000020.1 GCA_026985685.1 Campylobacterales bacterium
CTATTAGCATGAAAGCTTGTGATAAAAAAGTTGAAGATATTAAACCAAAAGAAGATCAACCTATTGAAAACGACACTCCAACAGATAGCTGCATAGCCAACCAAACTATAGGAGATAACAATAAAAACGAGATAAGTGGAGATAATATCCTGGAAGATCCATTTATCAAAAAAGCCGGAGAGCTTTTTGAGCCCTCCAGAATTATTGTAAAATCTAAGATTTAGTTATTTAACACAGCTTACAAAATATCCATCAGCAGGTGCTTCTGGTGCTTCAGCATAAAAAGGAATGCTAGTATCATTGTTAGGATTTAAATGAATAGTATAATAATTACCATTACCTGCTGGAGTACTAGTCCAAAGAACTGTTGGTCTTATACCATCAGCATCACTTTTGATTGAAGTTGTTCCATCAAGATATGTGATTGTTCTAAGCTCTGCAAGAGTAGGCAATCTCCAGCCTGCTCCAAATTTTTGGCAATACTCAGCAGCATTTACAGCTGGAAGAGTAGCCCCTTCTATTGGGAATCTAGAAGTATTTGCATGACCTGGATTTAAAGTATCTTTATCATAAGTATAAATTGGTGTCCAACTCAATCCTGTTGTAACATCCGTTATAGCTGGTAAAGTTTTTTCTGTACCATTTTCATCAATAGTTACATCAAATTCATTAACTGCATGTTTTTTCTCAATACTATCACCCGTCATACAAATTACTTTACGAGTAGCAGTAGAAGCTTCTGTTGTTGTACTTTGTCCAATAATACCATCAGTAAAGAAAGTAGTATATTGACCTTTTGCCCAAGCTGCAGATGTTCCATCATTTTGGTTTAATGTGGTTGTTAGTAAATCTTTAGGAGAAGGAAGAGTTTGATTATTATCTGCACAAAATTGAACAGCTTGTGCATATGTTTTATCAACTCCAATTGCACCAACAGCTCTTGTGTCACCATTAATAATCCATAATTTTTGATTTACAGTAATCAAGTTTGCATCATCTAAAGTCCCAGCACCATATGTAAATTTTGTATATGTTTTAGAACTTGAATTTGGATTCCCTTGATTTGGATTCCCTTGATTTGGATTCCCTTGATTTGGATTCCCTTGATTTGGATTCCCTTGGCTTGGATTAGTCGTTCCACCGCCTCCGCCACCACATCCAGCGAATATCATTGCACCTGCTACCAACGAGAGAAAAATAGTTTTTTTCATAAAAGTCCTTTGTAATTTCATTGTATATCTATATCGTCTGATATTGACAATAGTTTACCTTGATTTTTCTTAAATTATATATATAATTTTATCTTCTTTTTACACAAGTAATATATAATTTTTGACTGACCTCATTACCATCATCATTAGTAGTCATTATATTTTCTGAACGAATTGTTGCTATATCTTTAGTTAAATCAAGTACATAATTTTGTGTATTTGCGTCTACATTTGTAAACTCTGTTGATGACCATATCACAGATGTACCTTCTGGTGCTATGGATGTAGGTACTTTATGATCACTTGTTTGCATCAAAGTACGTAACTCATTAATTGTCGGTAATTTCCAACCACCGCCATTAATAGCTAAATTTTCACAATAATTTTTTGCTTCATCTCCATCAATTGCTTTTCTTACATTTCCATCGACAGGATCACCTACAGACGTCCATTGAAGTTGTGTAGCCCGATCTGTAGTGATATTATTTTCTGCAACAAAAGTATGTGCTTTTGCAGGGGTACCTTTAGCACAAATTACAGATCTTGTTTGAGTAGCATCATCTGATATTAAATCTGCACCATCTGCAAAGTTAATAGATACAAATTTATCCTCTATTTTAGATGCCCAAGATTCTGAAAAACCTGAGAATGCTGATAACTCATCTTCCAATAAAGAAGCATTATTGTGATTTCCTTTAGTGAAATCTATAAGATTTAAAAGTTCATCTCTGCTTGCTAATCTATACCCTTTGCCTTCACAATAACTTTTTGCACCATTGAAATCTACTATATTTGCAGGTGCTTCATTTAACCATTTTAAACCAGATGGATCGACTACATCCATTCCATCAACTGTTAAATTTTTATCACCTACAGGTACTACAACTGCTTGTGCAATAGTTTGTGTTACATTAAAAGTTAATACTTTTTCACCTACATTATTTGAATTATCTGTAGCTTTAACAGTTACATTATATTCATTACCACCATTTTGATCAAACCCAGGAGCTGAAAAAGTAAGCTTCGTACCATTTAAATCAAAATTTTCCGTAGGATCTATACTAAAAGTTGCTGCTTCATTTGCAGTTAATGTTGTTGTATTATTTGTCTCTTCAACAACATTTATAGGAGTTGCTGTAGTGATTGTAGGTGCTGTAGTATCTGTTACTTCAGTAGAACCTTTACTATTATCGCTACTTCCACCACCACAACCAGTACTTAAAAGTACAAAAGACGCTACCATTGAAATGTAAATAAAATTCTTAACCATATTTATCCTTTAATTAAAATGTAATATGATTACATTATATATATAAAAACTTAATTCTACCTAAACTAGTTAAGTTTAACTTAATATAATGAAATTTTATTAACCTGCTTGTGAAATTAACACATCTTCTATCACTTTGGTAATATCTCCATCAAGGATTGCGTCTACATTTGAGTATGCTATGTTTGATCTTGTATCTTTGACTTGTCTATAAGGTGCTAATACATATGAACGTATTTGATGTCCCCATCCTATTTCACTTTTTTCAACTCCATCTTTAGCGGCTTGTTGTTTTTCAAGTTCTAGTTCATAAAGTCTTGATTTTAACATTTTGATTGCATTGGCTTTATTTTTGTGTTGGCTTCTGTCATTTTGACACTGTACTACAATATTTGTCGGAATATGTGTTATACGTATCGCTGAATCAGTTTTATTGACATGTTGTCCACCTGCACCACTAGCACGGTAAGTATCGATACGAATATCTTTATCTTCGATTTCAATATCTATATCATCATCTACTTCAGGAGATACCATGACAGAGGAGAAAGAAGTGTGTCGTTTGGCATTTGAATCAAATGGAGAGATACGTACAAGTCTATGAATACCATTCTCAGCTTTCATATACCCATAAGCATTTTCACCTTTGATAATAAAACTTACATCTTTGATCCCTGCTTCATCTCCTGACTGGTAATCCAACTCTTCTACTTTAAATCCCATTCTCTCAGCCCAGCGAAGATACATCCTGTAAAGCATACTAGCCCAGTCCTGACTCTCCGTACCACCAGCTCCAGGATGAATGGAAACAATGGCATTTTTGGAGTCATCATCACCACTTAACATCATCTCTACTTCTAATTTAGAAACTTTTTCTTCTAAAGAAGTGGCATCACTATACAACTCTTCAATAGTCTCACTATCACCCTCACTTTGAGCCATTTCAAGAAGTTCTCTGGCATCATCAACTGCACTTTTAGCATCATTATATTTTTTTAATATAGATAAAATCTTATTCTTTTCCTGTTGTACTTTAGCGGCATTTTTTGCATCACTCCAAAAATCAGCACCTTGTTCTATCTCTTCAATCTCACCAAGACGTATCTGAAGTTGATCAGGGCTTACAATTTGTCTAATATTGTCAATTTTTATAGTTAACTCTTTCAAAAGTTCATTATATTCATAACTGTCCAAAGTTTCTCCTGCTATAATCTTGATATCGTTATAATTTAGAGATTTTACACTAAAGAGACTTTAACATGATACAAATCACCAATCCAAACGAATTACAAGAATATCGCAACTACATCCAAGAGAGTGTCGGTTTTGTTCCTACTATGGGAGCACTTCATGAAGGACATATTTCGCTTATAAAACGAAGTATCAAAGAAAATAGTAAAACCATTGTTTCTATCTTTGTCAATCCAACCCAGTTTTTACCTGGAGAAGATTTGGATGCATATCCTAGAAAAATAGAATCAGACATTAAGATCTGTGAACTAGCAGGTGTTGATTGTCTCTTTATGCCAACCATAGATACAATCTATACCAAAGATGAACTAGCCATCAAAGCACCATCTATAAAAGGATATATTTTAGAGGGATATAATAGACCAGGGCATTTTGATGGTGTATTGCAAATCGTTCTTAAGCTGTTAAATCTAACCAAACCAACTCATGCCTACTTTGGCAAAAAAGATGCACAACAACTATTTTTGATCCAAAACATGGTCAAACAATTATACCTTTCTACTAACATTGTACCTTGTGAAATCATCAGAGAGAGTGATGGTCTTGCCCTAAGTAGCAGAAATGTATATCTATCTAATACTGAACGTAAAGATGCTCTATTACTCTCAAAATCTTTAAAAAAAGCTACTAAATTGATTATCGAGGGTGAGAGAGAGTGTCAAAAAATTCAACATCAAATGATGGAAATTTTAAGCCCAACCGCGGTAGAGTACGTACAAATTGTTGATAGAGATTTTAACTACTTAGAAGAAGTACTTATCGATAATAGCATCATTCTTGTTGCCGCACGTGTGGGAAAAACAAGATTGATAGATAATATGTGGGTATAAATATGGAAAAAAAATTACATCTAGTCTCTTTGGGCTGTACTAAAAACTTAATCGACTCAGAAGTCATGCTTGGGAGATTAAGCAATTATAAAATCACATCACAGGCAGATGATGCAGATGTCATAATCGTCAATACCTGTGGATTTATAGATGCAGCAAAACAAGAGAGTATACAAACGATCCTTGATCTTCACCAAAGTAGAAAAGATGACTCTTTACTTGTGATGAGTGGCTGTTTGAGTGAACGATATAAAGAGCAATTGACAAAAGAGCTTAAAGAAGTTGATATTTTTACAGGTGTTGGTGATTATGATAAGATAGATGAACTAATAGCAAGACGAGAAAATCGATTTTCTCCAAGAACGTACCTCATAAAAGATCAAGATCGTGTAATTACAGGCTCAAATTATCATGCCTACATCAAGTTAAGTGAAGGATGCAACCAACAATGCTCATTTTGTGCAATTCCACACTTTAAAGGAAAACTACAATCAAGACCCTTATCTGATATAAAATCAGAAGTTCAAAAACTTGTTGGACAAGGATTTTATGATTTTAGTTTTATCTCACAAGATAGTAGTTCATATTTACGTGATTTTGATCAAAAAGATGGACTTATACAACTTATAGATGAGATAGAATCTGTCAAAGGCGTTAAAAGTGCTAGAATTTTATATCTTTATCCTTCAACTTTAAGTGATGATGTACTATACAAAATCATAGACTCTCCTATCTTTCACAACTATTTTGATATGCCCATACAACACATCAGTGAAAATATGCTCAAAATCATGAAAAGAGGTAGTGGACAAAAAATCATAAAACATCAATTAGAGATCATGAGAAATGCACCAGATGCTTTTGTACGTACTTCCATCATAGCTGGACATCCTGGAGAAAAAGATGAAGATTTTAAAGAACTTTGTGATTTTCTAAAAGATTTTGATTTTGATAG
>JALSQA010000021.1 GCA_026985685.1 Campylobacterales bacterium
TTTTACAATAGAAACAGATGATGAAAAAGCTCTTATTGATGATTTTACAAAGAGTTGTCATTTGAAAAAAGTTACTATTGCTAATCTTCCAAAAGAGGCACAAAAGACAGATAAAGAGATGGTAGATGTGATTAAAAAATCACCATTTATCTATTTGAGTGATGGTTATGATTTGATTAGTCCAGAAAATGGCAGAATGTGTATACTCTTTCGTGATAAAACGAAATTCTATCTTTTTATCAACGGGAATTTATAAGGAAAACATATGACAGAATATGTTTATATAGGTATTATCATCTTTTTTTTGTTGGCTTTAATAGTGATAGCAAAGGTAGAAGATGGTGAAGATATGGATCACAAGGAGGAAGATTAGATGAAAGGTTTTTTTATTTTTTTGAGTATTGTTTTTTTATTTTTAGGTGTGTATATATATTATAATGTTCAACATCCGACAGATACAATGATGGTTCGTAAAGGGGCACAATGGACTGTTTTAGAACATAATATGAGTAAATAAATATATCATATAAAAGCACTACTTTCTAAAACTCTTACTAAATTCATTTTTTCAAACTTACAAGAGAAAAATACATTTGTCGATATAGCTAATGAGGAAGTATTATATAAAGGATTGGAATGGCTTGGGCGTATGTGGCAATAATAATAGTATTTTTAATAGGATTGGTGTTGGTAGCCAAAACAATGGATGACGAGGATATAGATAAATAACTATAACTTATAATAAAGAACATATGAAAAATATTTGATTAAAAATTAGGCAATAAATTGTAGTAAAAAGTTTCATGTTCTGGTACTATCTCCTTAATAAAAAATTTTAAGGAGATTTAATGGCAGGCGGATTTAAAGCACTAAAAGGGCAGGGACATTTTCCTACTTTGTTTATGGCATTTTTATATTTTGATATGAGCTTTATGGTGTGGACTATGTTGGGGCCACTTTCTACGGAGATTACGGAGGCATTGGCATCTCATGGTGAGATAATTACAGCTGGACAAAAAGCAACTTTACTATCTTTACCAATTCTATCAGGTGCGATTTTAAGAATCATACTTGGATTTGGTGTAGATAAACTTGGTGCTAAGCTAACAGCTTTGATTTCACAGGCTATCGTGATTGGTTCACTTATTTTGGCATATATGCAAGGTGATAGTATCACTTACAACCAACTTCTTATAGTTGCTCTTGGTTTAGGTTTTGCAGGAGCTTCATTTGCTGTAGCATTACCACAGGCAGGGCAGTGGTATCCACCAAAACTCCAAGGTGTAGTTTTAGGAATTGCTGGTGCTGGAAATATCGGTGTTGTACTAGATTTTATCTTTGCTCCAAAGATTGCAGAAATTTGGGGTTGGGAGTCTGTATTTGGAGTAGGTGCAGCTATGGCAATAGTCGTATTTTTAGCTTATCTATTCTTGGCAAAAGATGCACCAGCTACAGTTTATAAAGCTAGACCAAAAAAAGTTTCTGATTATTTAAAACTTTTAAAAGATAAAGATACTTGGTGGTTCAACCTTTTTTACGCTATCAGTTTTGGTGGTTTTGTTGGATTTGCTGGATATATGAAAGTATATCTTATGAATACATATCAAGCAGACATGAGTTCATTTGGATTAAATGTTCTAAATGAGCCAAATGTTAAGGTAATAGCTGGTTATTTTGGTGCATTGACAATATTTGCAGGTGCAGTTTTGAGACCTGTTGGTGGAAATGTAGCTGATAAAATAGGTGGAGTAAAAGCTCTATACTTTTTCTATGGAGCAGTTGCTTTATTAGCTGCTATTTTAGCACTTGTTAAGCTACCATTTTTTGTAGCAATATTTGTTTTGTTTCTTATAATGGCAAATCTTGGTATGGCAAATGGTGCAGTTTTCCAACTAGTACCTCAAAGATTTGGTAAAGATATTGGTATTATGACTGGTATTGTTGGATGTGCCGGTGGACTTGGGGGAACTGCATTGATTAAAACTCTTGGATGGAGTAAAGGTGCATTTGATGGCTATACTGCTGGATTCTTAATCTTTGCTGCGGTTGTAATTGTTGCTATTGCAGGACTTAGTTTTGTAAAAACTAGATGGAGAACCACTTGGGGAGTACAAGCTGGTGGTATGATATAATCATTTCATGGCAAATATAAAAGTATCTGGATTTACTCTAGCAAAAGGAAAAGAACTCAAAGGCGATGATGCCTTTGAGTTTAAACGCTCTGACGAAATTACTATTGCAATCTTATGTGATGGTGTAGGCAGTGCAGACTTTGGTGCACAAGCTGCACAGAGAGTCTGTAGTTATATGCTCACTAACTTAAAAAATAGACCACTCTCATGGAGTATGGAAAAATCTATTAAACACTTTATCAAAAATATCAATAATATTTTATATGTTGAATCTATTGAACAATATGACCGTGAAGAACTTGTAACAACACTGGCTCTTGTTGTGATAGAAGGAAATAGACTTTATGGTGCAAATGTTGGAGATAGCCGTATCTATTTATATAGAAGTTCACAATTAACACAACTTTCACAAGATCACCATGAAGAAGATGAGATGGAAGGTGTACTTTCTCAGGCAATTGGGATTAGTGCAGATGTTGATCCTTACTATTTTGAAAACAATATAAATCAAAATGATAAAATTTTATTGTGTAGTGATGGGCTTTATACGATCATGAATGAGGATATTTTAGCATCAAATATCAATGTAGGAGCACATGCCCTTGTAAAAAAAGCAAGTCTTTTGATGCAAGATAATTTACCTGATGATACAACTGCTGTGATAGTGGAGATTAATCAAACAGATCAATTTTGTTTACTGAAACAACAAAAATTAGATATTCCCGAACATCTCAAAGAGGGTGAGGTGATAGATGGATACAAACTCAACAAAGCATTAGTTCAAAATGAACGAACTTGGGAGTGCGAACAACACGGACAAAAATATGTAATCAAATTTCCTCCCTATGAAGCTTTAGAAGATAAAAAGTTACTTGATCTTTTTGTTAAAGAAGCATGGAATGCCAAACGATTAAAGGCTGGTTTTTTCCCAAAAGCAGTTATTCCTAAAAACAGAACACAACGTTACTATATCATGCAAAAGATTGAGGGTGATGAAATCAAAAAATACCTCAAAAGAAGACTTCTGTCAATAGATGAGGGTGTTCATTTAGCTATATTTTTATTACATATGAGTCAGTTTTTATTGAAGTATGATTTAGTTCATGGAGATATCAAACCTGAAAATATTATACGTGCACAAAGAAAAGGAAAGACATATTTTAAGATGATAGATTTTGGAAGTATTGTAGAGATATTTTCAATCAACTCTCTTGCTGGTACTCCTAGTTATCTAGCTCCTGAGAGATTTAAAGGACATAGCATTGATGAAAAAACAGAGATTTTTGCAATTGGTGTTACTCTTTATGAATCCCTTAGCGGAAAGTTACCTTTTGGAGAGATAGAGCCATTTCAAAAGCCTACATTTAAAGCACCAAAGCGTCTTTCAAAGTTAAATCCAAAAGTACCAAAGTGGTTAGAAAATATTATACACAAAGCTATATCACCTGATGAGAACAGACGTTATCAGCACTTTTCAGAGATGCTATATGATGTAGAGCATCCAGAAGTAGTTAAAGCATTTTATAATAAAAACACACCTATTTTAGAGCGTGATCCTATCATGACTTGTCGTGTTGGTTTTGTTGGGATGTTTATTTTAAATTTGGTTTTATTATATTTTTTGTTTGTAAAGTAGTTTATTCCAATGGTTTCTTAAATTGTTGAAGCCATTGAGAATTTTCTTCGATGACGTTACTTTGGTGTTTTAGAAGATTCAGTAAAATCGAATCTAATTCTTCTATGGTGAGATATTTTAAAACATAAGGAGCTATTTCCATTTTGCCATCATATGTTTTTAGTAACTCTTCGATCTCTTTTAACTTTTCTTCTTTTGTTTTTTCAGACATTGTATCACTTTGGCATTGCAAATTTTTGTGTGATGAGTTCACCACTATTATCGAAGTAAAGATAATACAATAAATCTTTTTTGATTTCAAGATCAACAAGATAGCGAAGTGCTAAATTTGCTTGCAAAGAAGCGATAAACATGACAATAGGGGCAGCGATACCTTCTGGTTTTTTGTCACTGATATTAAAAGCACTAAAATTACTTTCATCAAAAAAACAAACTTGTCCATGAAATTCTTCAACTGAACCATATATCCAAGGAGTTTTTGTTTGTTTGGCATAGTTGTCTATCTTAGCACGAGTAGGGAGGTTATCTGTGGCATCTATGATTAAATCTACTTCATGGGCTTCTTTACTAAAAGATTCAAAATCATCTGTGAGTGTTTTTACATGAACAAAAGGAGATCTTTTTGTGATGACATTAGCAAGTGCCTGGCATTTGTATTGACCGATATCATTTTGTGTAAAAGCGATTTGTCTATGGATATTGTGTAGTTCAACTTTGTCAAAATCGACTAATATGATTTCTCCAATTCCACTACTTCCAAGTGCAATTCCCAAAGAACATCCAAGTCCACCACAACCGATAATGGCAATTTTCTTATTTTGGAGTGTGTTTTGTTTTTCTTCACCCCATAACTGGATTTGTCTATGGAAATATGCTTTCATATAATCGCTCTATCTTTGAGTTGTTCTTGAAATTTCCATATATTTTTGGCTTCATCTACTTCATCTTTATGGATATTGATGACTAATAGCTCTTCTTTGGAGTTTAGTGAATTTTCAATCTCTCCAAAAGGGTTGATAAGGTATGTTTCACCATAAAACTTCCATAAACTCTCATCATCATTGTATGTACCTACACGATTTACACGTAAGATATACATACTATTTAAAAGTGCTCTTGATTTTAATATCTCATTCCATCTTAGATTTGATCCAAAGGTAGAAACAGAAGGGACAAGAACAACTTCAACTCCTTGTTTGACCATCTCTATCCATACTTGATCAAAGTGTATATCAAATCCATTAATCGCACCATATGTAATACCATGATATTCAAATTTCAAAAATGAGATAGTATCACTTTTTGTATTGTCAAAAAAAGCATCTTCATTCCAGTGTTCATAATTGATCAAAAAGTTTTGATTGACAAATTCAATTCCTTCGGTTGTGAATTTACCAATAGCTTTATAGATTTTATTTTCTTCTACCAAAACGATAGGTGCGATGATGATCAAATTATAAAGTGCAGCATAGTGTGAAAGAGCTTCGATTTTGTATCTTGATTGTTCTGCTATCATGACTTTTGACATAGTCTGTAACTCTTTAAAGAAAGTATTTAGAACATATTCAGCAAGAACAACGACTCGTACACCTTTTTTACTACATGATTTAAGATAGTTATCTAACTTTGCGTTGCTTAATGGTAGGGTAGATAATTGTAAGGCTGCTACTCTCATGATTGTTCCTCGTCTTTTTTATTGTATTCTTCAAATTCTAGTTTGGCTTTTTCAAG
>JALSQA010000022.1 GCA_026985685.1 Campylobacterales bacterium
AGAAAACTTCAAAGGTGCTACTATCATGGTAACACACTCAGAAATGCTACTAAATCGTCTTGCTGATGCTCTTATCATATTTCACAAAAACACAGCCGAGTATTTTGATGGTTCTTATGCTGACTTCTTAGAAAAAATCGGATGGGAAGAAGAGGAAGGCACTACAAAAAAGAAACCCAAATCAAACCTAAGCTACAAAGAAAGCAAAAAACTAAAAGCTTCCCTCACAAAAGAAAGAAGCAAAGAAACCTCACCACTAAAAAAAGAGATAAGCCACTGCGAAGAAGAGATAACAAAACTAGAAACCATTTTAAACGATGAAAATCAAAAACTACTCCAAGCCTCAAACCAAAACGACAACCAAAAAGTGATAGAACACTCAAAAAACATAGCCAAAACCCAATCAGAGATAGACCAACTATTTGACCGTTTAGAAATAGCAAGTGAAAATTTAGATGAAGTCATGCAAAGATATGAAGAAAAGCTATCAGTGCTGGTTTAGTCTAATATGGCATCTTAAATATATGTAAAATTTTTTCCATTTTCTTTACATATCAAAAATAACGTGTAAAGTTTTTGCTATTTTCTTTACATGTCTGTAAGTAGTTTAAAAAGTTTATTATGTACATAAAAAATTTCTTTGCCTATCTTTTTGCTACTTAATATACCCATATGTTCAAGCTCTTTTAGATAGTTCGTTGCAGTTGGTCTAGATATACTTAGATGTTCTTCGATAAATGCTCTTTTTGTATATGGGTGATAAAAAAGAGCCTCTAGTAAATCTTTGGAATACATTTTAGGATGATTCTCTTTTATGGTTTTTTTTGTCTCTGACATAAGTTTTTCTATATCTTTTATGATCTGTATCGTTTCTATAGATATCTCTTGAATACCTTTGAGCAAAAATAGCACCCATTCATTTAAACCGTTATTGAAACTTACATCATTTAACAGTTTGTAGTAGTCTGCTTTATTTTTAATAATATACCTACTAAGGTACAATATAGGCATATCTAACAGTTGATGCAAAACAAGGTATAAGATGTTGATAATTCTTCCTGTCCTACCGTTGCCATCATAAAATGGATGTATAGATTCAAACTGATAATGCACTATTGCCATCTTTACCAAAGGATCAAAATCTTCTAATGAATCATCGTTGATATACTCTGTCAAGTTTGACATCAAATCCACAATATCTTCAGGTTGTTGAGGAGGAATAAGCTTGATTTCACCTGTAGTTGGATTTTTAAGTACTGTACCACTTTGCTTTCTAAAACCTGCATCATTTTGTTCGAGCTTTTTTTGTATAGATTTTATATGATTTACAGTCAAAATTCCTTGTTTCTTGACAATATCAAAACCTAAAAATAGTGCATCTTTATAGCTTTGTACCTCTTTTATACTACTACTTATGAAATTATCCGAAACATCCGAGCGATACACTTCATCGTGCGTAGTAATGATATTTTCTATCTCCGAACTATCCTTTGCTTCTTGAAGCACAAGTGTATTGATAATAATCTGCTGATTTGGTAAAGAATTAGCCATACCCTTCAATTCCGCTAAAGCACGATGAGCCAAAGTTGTGGCTTTTAAAATCTCTTTTGTCTCTATCTCTTTTTTTAGAGGTAGTTTTGGTGGGATGAACTCTTGCATTTGTGACATGCTTTTCTCCAAAAAGTTTATACATGATGTATTCTAGCGTAAAAATATTATATATGATACTTTGTATAAAGTTATGAAGTATTAAGTGGTGGGTCCACCAGGATTCGAACCTGGGACCACTCGGTTATGAGCCGAGTGCTCTAACCAACTGAGCTATAGACCCGCTAAATTGGAGGATGAGATTTTACATCTTTTATGCTTAATATTCTATAAAAGATGAAGATTATTCATATTTTATAGAATCATAGAGCGTATCATGACGAAAACTTATGAGATTTTCAAAGATTCCTATCAAAATCATAAACGATATAAAACTTGTACCTCCATAACTAAACAAAGGCAAAGGTAACCCAACAACAGGTGCATAACCAATCGTCATGGCGATATTTATACCGCTATATAGAAAAAACAAAATCGCCAGAGAAGCTGCTACAACCTGTATAAGATAATTACTCCTCATGTAGCGTACGACCATCATCAGATGAAGCACTATCAAAGCATAAGCACCTAATAAAAACAGACCTCCCACAAAACCTAATCTCTCAATATAAAATGCAAATATAAAATCACTCACAGCAATAGGTAAAAACTTCATGTGTGTCTGTGTCGCACCCTCTTGAGTCTGTCCAAATAAACCACCAGAACCGATGGCTATGACAGATTGACGGACATGATAACTTGGTTTTTCTGCTACAAAATCAGTAATACGCTTTTTTTGATAAGGGTGTAAGTTTGTATAAATCACAGGAGCACTCAAACCGATAATTAACAATATCGATATCCAGATTTTATTATTTATCCCAATGATAAATAATACACCATATCCAACTAAAAGCAAAATAATAGCACTGCCAAGATCAGGTTCTTTTGCAATCAATAAAAAAGGAATCAAGATATAGACACTAAAACGAAAAAAATCTTTAAAACCATATCCATATCGTTCACTTGGAGGTTTTTGATAGATTAGATATCCAAGCATCATGATAAAGGCGATTTTCATAAGTTCTGATGGTTGGATGGTCAGGTGAACAAATGGAACTTCCAACCAACGTCTGGCACCTAGCTTTGAAACACCAAAAAAATGAACAGCAACCAAAAGTGCAACATTTAGCCAGTAAACAATAGGAATCACCCACAATATCCGCCGTATAGGCACGATAAAGAAAAAAAGAAAAACACCTACTCCAGCTCCAAAGTAGACAATCTGTTTATGAGCTAAAGTGGGATGAAGCTCATGCACCAAAAAGTAAGATGTCGCTATAATAGGCAAAATCAATAAGATCAAGATATAATCAAAATGCAAAAATATACGCCTATCTATCTTAATCACAATCTAATCCTTAATACCTGGGAGTTTTAATTTGGAGATTATAGCACAAAAAGCTACACGACTAGACAAACTACTGCAAGAACATCTCAGTCAACCTAGAAATCAAGTTGAAAACTTCATCAAAACACACGGAGTTATGGTTGATGGAAAAGAGATTTTTAAGTGTGGTTTGAAACTTAAAGGAGGTGAAAATATTATATATACCTTACCTAAAAGTGAAAAGACCAAAGCCCAGAAAATAGATTTTGATATTGAAATCATCTATGAAGATGAAGATGTTTTAGTGCTAAATAAACCTCCTCATCTAGTCGTACACCCTGCCCCTAGTGTCAAAGAACCTACCTTAGTAGACTGGCTGATTCACAAAGGAATTTCACTATCTACACTCAGTGGTGAGGAACGTCATGGTATTGTTCATCGTATCGACAAAGAGACTAGTGGTGCATTAGTCATTGCCAAAAATAATGACGCACATATACATCTAAGTAAACAGCTTGAAAATCGCTCTATGGGTCGATATTATTTAGCTTTGATTGACCTTCCTTTAAAAGAGGATATTATTGTAGATAAGCCTATAGGCAGGAACCCCGCAAACCGTACTAAAATGGCAGTTGTAAATAGTGGGCGTGAAGCAAAAAGTGCATTTGTTAAACTAAGTCAGTCTCCAAGTAAAAATTATGAACTAATCGCAGCAAAACTTTTCACAGGAAGGACACATCAAATCAGAGTACATTTAGAGTCCTTATCCCGACATATTATATATGATTTTACATACGGATTTAAGAAAAAAAGGGATATCATCAGCAGAGTTATGTTGCACGCATACATGATCTATTTTATACATCCAAAAACTGGTGAATTGATCATCAAAAAAGCTCCTTTGTTTGGGGATTTTGAGGAAATGCTGCACGACAATTTTCCTTTAAAGGATATCCATGAAAAGATTGATCCCGATTACATTATTTCTAGGTTTGATACTGCTTTTTAGCGGTTGTAGTTCCAAAGATTTTCAAACTAGTATACCTGGTTTAAATAATTTAAGATTAGACATGAATTTGCCTACTGTCAAAAATCTGAAAACAGTAAATGCTATGTCTGAAATAGCTATCGAATGGCAGCCAATTACTCAAAGTTATGTAGCTGGTTATCGTATATTCAGAAGTGAAAACGGTGGTGGATATAAACTTATTAAAATTCTTCCTGATCGATATAGTGCTCATTACACAGATACAAATCTTAAACCAAATTCTACATATGTTTATAAAGTTTCTATATTTACAAAAGATAACCGTGTCTCTCCCACAAGCACATCTGAAATCTCATCTACAAAAGGACGTATCAATCCCCCTGTCACAGTTGAAGCGATTTCAGGATTACCAAATCGTATCAAACTATTATGGCGTGTTCACCCAAATCCTGTCGTCAAAGCTTATATCATCGAAAGAAGTGATGAAGCCAAATCAAACTGGAAAAGAATCATTATCTTAAGAAACAGACTTAATGTCGAGTATATTGACAAAGGTGTACTCCCCGGTCGTACTTATGATTACCGTATCCGTGCTAAAACTTTTGATGGTGTGGTATCTGGTCCTAGTAAAGTGATGAGTGCTCATTCAAAAGCATTACCTCAAACTATCACTCGTATCAATGCAACTGACAATATGCCAAAACAGATCCAAATAACCTGGGCTGATCCAAATCCGCAAGGAAGCATAGATCATTATAATGTATACTCTAGTGCATTTAAAGATACTATCTATACATTTTTGGCTTCAACTAAAGAGACAAGCTATGTTGATAAGATAAACAAAGACGGTGTTGTCCGCTATTATCAAGTTACAGCAGTTGATCCTGATGGTTTAGAGTCACCAAAGGGTGTCGTTGTCGCAAAAGGTAAAACGATGGGTTATGGCACAGGTCCTCAAATCCATACAGCAGTTCTTCGTAACAATGCTATCATCTTGACATGGTCACCACCAAAAGAAGATATCGCTAGTTATACTATCGTCAAGAAGTATTGGGATGGCTGGCGTTTACGTAAACTTAAAATTGTTGATTTTAAAAGTGATAAACCTGTGGTACGTTTTATCGATAGAAAAATCAAACCAAATACAAAATACACTTATTATGTTATCGGTGTAAATCATGTAGGTATCCCTACTGAACCTTCACAAGCTGTTACTGTAGAAGTACATGATTTAAACCGGTAAATCAATGCCAAATATACAAACAGATACATTCTCACCCATCGACTTGCCAAAATCAAGTGATGGGTTTATCTTTGAATCTTATGCTATCTCACCACGTGGAGAAAAGCTTGTTTTGACGCATTATGGTGAGAAATCATTTTTGTTGCAAATATTGAAACGTCCGCATAATGTCTTGATCAAAACAGAGAAACTTACAAGGATATCTCCTGTAACTATCTTACAAAAAGCACTTCAGACATTTGCTTCTTTACATGATCTTGATCTAACTTATGCAAATATCTATCCACAA
>JALSQA010000023.1 GCA_026985685.1 Campylobacterales bacterium
GGTACAAGCCCAGAATTTTGGATGAATTTACAGTTGAGATATGAATTAGAAATAACCAAAGATAAAGTGTTTGAAAAGATTAACGCTGAGATTGATAGGATAGTAGCTTAAGTTTCGTAGGCTGTGATGCCCACTACAGCTTTTATATAAATACCTCGAAATAGGAAAATAATTACTAGAAGTTTACAAGACTACTACCAACAATGACTTTGGTCCGTGTGCTCCTATGACTAATGCCTGTTCGATGTCGGCTGTTTTGGATGGACCTGCTATGAAGGTACCAAAGCCTCCTTTTTCTAAAGTGATATTGGCATATGCCTGGTGCATGTTGTGATAGATGCTATTTTTATCTAGTATGATTACTAAATGTTGTGCTATGAAGTAGTGTGCTCTTTGCTCTTTTTTGTCATGTTCTATCCAGATAGCACCATTTTCAGCGACACCAAATTTTCCTTTGACTATCGCTAGGTCTACGTCTGCTAAGTCATGTGGAGTTTTGGTTATCTCTTTTGTAGGGGAGATAATATCTGAAATATTTGATACGATGATTTTAGCATCTTTATAGTGTTTTTTGATCACTTCATGAACTCTTTTTTTGTTGGTGTAGGCTATATTTGCACCTGCTTGTATGAGAGCATTTTCAAAAGCTTTTTCTTTATCTTCATAACAAATACCAAAACCTTCATACTCTGGAAGTGGGATAGAGATACTTTTTTGCTTTTCTCTTATTTGTGACAGTATCCATTCTTTGCTATTTGACATTTTTTTCCTTTTGATACCGCTCTTTGAAACTCTCTTTTGGCATTGTCGGCATTTTTCTATATTTACCCCAGTTGTTTTTACTATTGTAGAGTATAGACTGAGGTAGTTTAGGGATCACAAAACGTGATACCTTGCCTAACATATCAAATAAAAATGGATATCGCATAACCCACGCTACTACTTTAAAAAGCCTTTTTTTCTTAACACTATATCCTTTTTGAACGATGTCTTGACGCTCTTTATATAACTGTTTATCTAAGTCTATTTTAACAGGGCAAACATCACTACATGAGCCACACAAAGTACAGGCAAAAGGAAGTGAGCTATGCTCTTTTGGATCTCTAAAAGCACCAAGAACTGAGCCAATTGGTCCTGCAATTACGTAAGAGTATGAGTGTCCACCACTTCGCCTATAAACAGGACAGGTATTCATACAGGCACCACAGCGTATACAGTGAAGTGACTGACGATAATCTTCACTAGCTAAAAAGGAACTTCTTTGATTATCAACGATGACGATGTGCATCTGTGCTTTGGGTCTTGGACCACTAAAATGAGAGGTATAAGTTGTGATGGCTTGTCCTGTTGCACTACGAGCTAAAAGTCTCGTAAAAACACCAAGGTCTTTGACTCTTGGTATAATTTTTTCAATTCCCATAGAGGCGATATGTACCTTTGCCAAAGAGACTCCCATATCTGCATTTCCTTCATTTGTACAAACTACTATCGTACCACTTTGAGCTATCGCAAAATTTACACCTGTGATGGCGGCATCTGCCTGGAGGAACTTTTGACGTAGATGTTCTCTTGCTATTTGTGTTAAATAGTGTGGATCATTGTTAGATTTTTGGCTTCCTAGATGAGTATGAAATGTATCGCTTACATCTTCTTTTTTAAGGTGTATGGCAGGTAAGACTATATGTGAGGGAGTTTCACCTCTTAACTGTATGATTCTTTCACCCAAATCAGTATCTGTCACTTCTATATCTCGTTGTTCAAGGTATGGATTTAAGCCACACTCTTCTGTAAGCATTGATTTACTTTTGACTACTTTTTTGGCATCATTTTGTGTTAATATCTGATGAACAATTTTATTGTGTTCATCTCCATCCTTCGCCCAATGAACTGTGATACCATTTTCAAGAGCATTTTTTTCAAACATTTCCAGATAGTGTGCAAGATTTTGCATAGTGTGTGCTTTTATCTGGCTTGCTTTTTGACGTAGTTGCTCCCACTCGGGAATAGTTTTGCTTTGGGCATCTCTTTTTTGACGTACATACCAAAGTGCCCTGTCATGCCAAAGAGCTTTTTTTTGATCTTTTAAAAATTGTTTTGCTGCTTGTGAATGAGTAATCATGCAAAGCCTTTTGCCAGTATCTGCACGATATGCATTACTTTGATGGGTTGATTGTTTTTGTCTATCAATCCTTGCATATGCATCAAACATGACATATCAACACCAGTGATGATTTCAGCATTTGCCCCTAGATGATCTAAAATCCTTGCATTTCCCATAGCAGCTGATATTTCAGGTTCTGTCACACTAAATGTACCACCAAAGCCACAACACTCATCATCTCTTTGAAGTTGTACTAGATTAATATCATCTATCAAATTTAAAATATTTTTGATTTTTGAAAAATGAGGAATTTGCAATTCACTAGAACTTGCAAGACGAAGCATTCTATGTCCATGACATGAGTTGTGAACCCCTACCCTAAAAGGAAATGACAAATTTAAAGTATTGAGTTTAACTATATCATGTAAAAATTCAGTTATCTCAAATATAGAATCTCTTACTTTATGAAAATCTCTATCATCTGATTTAAAAAAACTCTCATAATGTTCACGTACCATAGCAACACAACTAGCAGAAGGAGCGACAATATAATCATACTCTTTAAATATCTCAACAAAACGATGAGCCAAAGACGCCACATCTGAGGCACATCCACTATTTGCCATCGGTTGCCCACAGCAAGTCTGAGAAAGCGGATATGTCACATCAAAACCCAAAGACTCTAGTATCTTAAGTGTATCAAAACATACATCGGGATATAGCTCATTCATATAACATGGAATAAAAAGTCCTATTTTCATTTCATATACCTATCTTGCATAATTATACTTAGATTATATCTATTCACTCTTTATTAAATAACTTTTGTTATAGTATCATTATATATTAAAAAATATTTTTAAGGAATTTCATGGAAAATAATCCAAAAGATTTAGAGATCAAAAAACTTAAAAAAGAGATCAGTATCTCTTCGATTAAACAATATGGTTTTATATTATTATTTGTTGCTGAAATTATTTTTATCGCATTTATGTTTGCACAGTTTTTTAACATCAAAAATCCTTTTTCACAAACATATGCGGACAATAAAGTTGCTGTAATTCATGTAAATCAAGAAATAACAAGCTCTTTTATAGAGCGATTGATCAAATCTGTCGAAGATATAAAAGAAGACAAAAGCTACAAAGCCCTTCTTGTTGATGTCTCTTCACCAGGAGGTTCACCAACAGCATCGCAAGAGTTTGCCGAATACCTCAAAGACCTAAACAAAACTATGCCTGTTACTATGTACATCGACTCTATAGCCGCTAGTGGTGCATACTATATCGCCTCTGCTATCAAACCAGTCAATGCTAACAAAAATGCAATAGTCGGATCTATTGGGGTCATCATGCCTCACTACAATGCAGGAAAACTTGCCCAAAAACTTGGTATCAAAGAGGATACTATCACAGCTGGAAAATTTAAACAACCTTTTTCATTGCTTAAAGAGATGAGCAAAGAAAACAAAACTTACATAGAAAACTCGCTGTTAAAACCTGCTTATAAAAATTTTGTAGAAGATGTAGCGAACAATCGAAATCTGCCTGTTAAAAAAATCGAAGAGTTTGCACAAGGTAGAATATATATCGCCAATATGCCTAAAGTACAAGGGATTTTAGTAGATAAGATCACAAATCTGTTTAAGCTAAAAAAAGAGATGAAGAAAAGTTTGGGAGATGTAGATTTTGTAACTATCGGCAAACCTCCGATTTCAAAAAGTTTCTTTCATGTTCTTTTCCAAGAGAGTTTACAAACACTCTTAGGAAAAGAGATGGAGATAAAATAGTTTTAACTCTCAGGAGTATTTGTAGATGGAATCTGTTTAGGTTTCTTTTGTGATTTATCTTTAGACTTTGCCAGAATTTTTAGATATTTTTTGGCTTTGATCTCTTTTGACTGGTAGATGACATGAGTTGCTATGCCACGTTTGCACATCTCTTGGGCATCCATCCAGAAATCTTTACCGATTATCATCTCATGAAACTCTTTTTTACTAAGAAATCCTTTAGAAACTATCATATCTTTAAAAAAAGTTTGCATAAGTTTATCAACATGTTTTACACGTGATTTGACCTCACCACCCTTACCTGCTGCTCCATGACCATAGTTGTGAAACATCAGATCAGAATATGGATAAATCACACGGCGATCTGCCATACAAAAAAGTAATGCTCCCATGCTATATCCATGATTGTCTAAGTAAGCATTAGTTCTTTTATGAAATCTTTCACGCATGAGATTGTAAAACTGTATCCCTTCATTTACTGATCCACCACCGGAATTGATACGAAGTTCTAAAATATCATCTTTTCCAGAATGTCTTAGTTCATTGAAGACTGAATGTAATCCACGTTTTAGTTCTTTGAATCTTTCGATATACAAAGTATAGACTTTATATTTAGGTCGTAATTGGTATATATTATCTTTACGATCTAATAAACGCTTACTCTCTGGATATGCTTTAACAAAAAGTGTATGTCGTTCACTATTGATTTCTTGGGGTTTTTTCACTTCCATATATGATGCATCCTTATAAAAACTCTATACTGTAGATAAGAGTTGCTAATATTCTACAACATTTTTTATGAAAAGTAAATATAAATAGGGAATGAATTAAAAAAATTAAATTATTTTTATAATTTGAAGAAGATAAGTGCTGTTTTTTGCACTTATCTTGATTTTTTGCTTATTTTAATCCTGCAAATGGATTATCAATAACTTTTTTTCTACTTGCAACGTATGGAATAATAGCTGCATGTCTTGCTCTTTTGATTGCATTTTCAACCATTTCTTGATGTTTTTTACAATTTCCTGTCAAACGTCTTGGCATGATTTTGTATCTTTCTGATAGTGAAAATTTAAATGCACTTGGATTTTTATAATCTAAAAAATCAACTTTTCCTTCGCAGTATCTGCAATATTTTTTTGAATATTTTCTTCTTTCTGCCATATTTTTATCCTTAGTTTTTTATTTTAATACGAGTAAGGAAATGAATTCCTTACTCTACGCTAACGCTGTGTTTTCCTCAGCGGAAGGCTCACGCACAGTTAAACCGTGCTTTTGTTTAATACGAGTAAAAAAATGAATTCCTTACTCTACGCTAACGCTGTGTTTTCCTCAGCGGAAGGCTTTTTTCTTCTAAAACGGTATCTCGTCATCGTTGATATCGATTTCAGGGATACTGTTTGTATTGTTTTGTTCTACTGGTGTACTTTGTTGCTGTTGTGGTGCGTTGTAACTATTTTGGTTCATTTGGGGTTGTTGTTGCCCTCCTCCATAGTTATTGTTATATCCACCACTTTGCTGCTGTGACCCTCCAGCAGAATCTTTAGAACCTAGCATTGTCATGTTTTCTACAGTGATGGAGTGCTTTGAT
>JALSQA010000024.1 GCA_026985685.1 Campylobacterales bacterium
TTACTCCTACACACTTTACAAACTTTAGACCAATGACAGAGATTGGAAAAGACGGTATTATGACAAAAGAGGGTGTAGAGATAACTAATACAAGTGATATTAAGATTGTCGCAAGACAAGAGAAAAAACTTTATCAAGGACGTTTTAATTGTTCACAATGTCATGCTCCGCAAGCAGAAGTAAAACCTTTGGTTAAAAATACTTTTACACCGGATTTTAGAAAGGCAGATGAAAAGAAAAAGTCTAATCTCATAGATGTCATGAATGAAGGTGTCCAGTAGTGGCAAGTAGACGTGATTTTTTGACGGCATTTAAAAAGCCGTTGGAAAAGGTTGTCTCTCCCAAAGATAAAGAGTTGATTGTGAGACCTCCTTATGGAGAATCAGAGTTATTATTTAGTCGTGGCTGTAGCAGCTGTGATACAAAAGCTTGTGAATCTTCATGTGAAGAGGAGATTATTGTGATACGAGCTGATGGTACACCTATGTTAAACTTTACAAAAAAAGGCTGTACCTTTTGTGAAGCTTGTGCTCTTGCTTGTGAAGAAGGTGTTTTAACATTAGAAAATATCCATACTAGTGAACATATCAATGCTAAGTTTCTAATCATGCCTAATTCTTGTGTAGCACATAATGGTGTCATATGTTTCTCTTGTAAAGAGCCTTGTATAGATGATGCGATATTATTTAACGGTATGTTTAATCCTGTTATTGACATGGAGTTATGTACGGGTTGTGGTTATTGCTTAAGTAGATGTCCTACAAAAGCGATATCATATGAAGCTGTTGAGATTTTACCAAAGGAGATATCAAATGAGTCTTGAAAAAAAATATCCAAAACTATTTGGGCTACTTGAGGATACAACATTTGTTGATAGTCCAAGAGACTTAGTAGTAGTGGATGAAAATTATGATGATATTGATTCAGATGAGTTTGATGTATTTGATCCTAGTGATTATAACTTTTTAGTCTATATAACGCCTAGAGTTCAAGATGCTTTGGGTGAAGAGGGGATAGGTCAATTGGTAAAAAGATTGGAAAGTGATAAAAGATTTGAAGATTTTTTTGCAAGTGAAATTGATATGTATGGGATAAAAGTAACTGATATGGATGAAGAAAGTATAGGAGATTTGATCATAAAGGTTATAGAAGAGGAATTATTATGATAAAAATATTAGTTATTTTATTGTTGATGATTTGTTCTATGTATGCCAAAGAGTATCAGCCAATTTCTCAAATCCAGGCAAGTGGTATAGCAAAAGATATGGTTTTGAAAGATGATAAACTATATATAGGTACTGATCATGGAATGTTACAAGTATATGATTTAAAATCGAAAAAATTTATCAAGCATATTGATATCCCAAAAGTTAAAGATTTTATGGGTGATGAAATCTTTGCAAGGGTTAGTAGTGTAGATTTTTATGATGGAAGATATCTACTTTTGAGTGATAGTGGTAAAGGTGGTTATGCCAATCTTTGGTTACATGAGAATAATACGACAAAACAGTTATTAAGTGCAAAAGATAAAAGAGCACTGGTCAAGGCACGTTTTATAGATAAAGAGCATATTTTACTAGGCTATCTTGGAAATGAAGCTTCATTACTTGATGTTAATACAAAAAAAGAGAGATATAGAGTGCAGCTTAGTGAATCAAAATTTTCTGATTTTGCTTTAAATGAAGATAGAAGCAGAGCAGTTTTTAGCTGTGAAAGTGGTATATTGTATGTGATTGATACAAAAACAGGTAAAGTTATAAGAGAGCTAAAAGGGCAAAATCTTGACAATGTTTATAAGGTTGATTACAAAAATCACAAAGTCTCAGCAGCAGGACAAGATAGACGTGGGTCGATTTATGATGTAGATAGTGGAAAGGGTGAGTATATTCAGGGAAGTTTTTTGATTTATGCTACGGGATTGAGTCCTAGTGCAAGACTGGTTGCTTTTGCAATGGATGAACAAAACAATATCTCTATTTACAGTGTCAGTACAAAATCTAAGATAGCTTTGCTAAAAGGACAAAAAAGTACACTAAATACAATTATATTTAAAGATGAAGAAACTCTTTTTTCTTCAAGTGATGATAAAACGATTATGCAGTGGAAATTAAAATAACAGGAGATAAAAACATGAACATATCAAGTATAGTGATACAATGTAAACAAGAAAATTTTGAAAAAGTAAAAACATGGTGCGAACAAAGTGATTTATGTGATTACCATTTTGGTGAAGCTAAAATAGGTAAAATTATTGTCACTATTGAAGGTGCAGGTGTTAGTGAAGAGATTGAGAAGCTTACAAAGATACAACAGGCACCAGGTGTTATTACAGCCGATATGATGATGAGTTATCAAGAAGAGCTTGATGAAGAGATCAAAAAATTAAATGCTGCAGATGCAGTACCTGCAATGTTAAATGATGATACAATTGATGTTAAAGATATCGTTTACAATGGAGATTTGAAAAAGAAATTTTAACATTAAATAAGATACAATATATCCCATATTCTTTTTAAAGAAACAAAGGCAATGAGATGGGATATAATTTAAAAGAGATACCGTTTTTCTCAAAAATGAGCGAAGAAAATATTAAAAGACTTTCTAGTATCTCATTTTTTAAAAAATATCATGCAGATGAATTGCTTTTTTATGAAGGTGATGAACCTAAATATCTATATATCTTACTTGATGGAGTACTTAGACTTTATAAAACAAGTCCCAAAGGACAAGAGATATATATTCATCAGTTTGTTCCAACTTCTATGATAGGTGAATTAGCAAATTTTGAAAATATAAAATTCCCTGCTTCTGCAAAATTTATCACTAGTGGAACTATTCTTAAAATAGAGTATAAAAAATTAGAAGAAGATTTCTTCAAAAATCCCGAAATTTGTATGCAAATCATACGTTCTTTGACAACAAAAGTAAAAATTCTTTCAAATGTAATTCATCAAGAGATGATTCTTACATCTGAAGCAAAAGTTGCTCAATTTATCAATGAACATTCAGAACTTTTTGAAAATATACGAAATAATCAAATAGCTGCTATTTTAAATGTCTCTCCTGAGACACTATCTCGCACACTTGGTAAGCTCAAAAAAGATGGTATCATTAGTATAGATAAAAAACATGCAGTTACGATTCATGATACTGAAGCACTAAAAATATTGTACTCATAAACTTCTGTTTTTCAACCTTTTTCTAACCTTCTTGACTTATATCAATCATTAAAAGTTATTATTTTTATACAATTACACTTGTAGTACTAATATAGTAGGAGATTGTATGAAAGAAGTGTATTTAAACATGCCACAGCTCGCTCCTGAGGATTTTTTGCCAATTTTTACATCTGCGACACTGGTAATGATTTTTGGGATTATTTTTGTGGGGTTGTATACTTTTGCCAAGCTTGAAAAAATTCCTCCATTTTATCAATATGTTGGTTATATTTTTTGGTTTGGCTGTGCATACTCTCTTTATATGCTCAGTACTCTGGTTGGTAGTGGTGATTTTACAAGAAAAGTATTGATGATGGCAATGTTAGCATATTTGATATTGCCACATTTTATATACTTTTTGATGCATGAGAGTCACGAAAGACACGATTAAAGGAGGTATCACATGGCAGAACAACCAAAATCTGTTTGGAGCAGTATATCGTTTTGGAGACGATCAGCTGCATGGGTAACAGGATTTGCAGTAGTCTTACTGGTATGGCTCACGTTCGATACGATGGGACAGATCAAAATGGGAACAGATGCAGATCTGCAAAAGGGTGTAACTAAAAGAGTTCCGGCTCCAACGGTTATCAATTATCATATCACGTATGAAATGAATGAAAAAAGAGGTCATGAAGCACCTGTGATTGGTGATAAAGAGCCATTTTTCGGTAAAGAACAAAGTGTGAAAGAAGCGGCTGCTTTACTTCATCTTGGAAAACTTACATCTCAGGCAAAGAACTGTATGAATTGTCATACTCTTTTAGGAAATGGAGCATATTATGCACCAGATCTTACTAAAGCCTGGTTAGATCCTGCATGGAGTAAAGATGGTCCGATGATGGGTATGACTGGAAAAAGTACAAGAGAAGAGGCGATGGCGGAATTTTTACAGCATCCGTCAAAATATCCAACACATGCACGAATGATGCCTGATCTTGGTATTACTGCACAAGAAGCAAAAGGTTTAGTTGCATTTTTAAAACATATGAGCTCTATCGATACAAATGGTTTCCCAAGAAACTTTGGTAAAGAGCAAGGAGGCACTTATGCTAAATAGTATCAAAGCAAACAAATTACAGTTTGAATCCCAAAAAATAGGGATGATGTATTTTCGCGTTGCGATTATCCTTTTTGGTGCTCAGCTCTTGATGGGACTTATCGCTGCAATTCAATTTTTATATCCAAGTTTCTTGTTTGAATTATTTGATTTTTCAGTTGCAAGAATGGTGCATATCAATGCATTAGTCGTTTGGATGCTTTATGCGATGATCGGTTCGGTTTACTATATGATTCCTGATGAAACAGGACGTGAGGTAGTCGCACCGGGAATTGCAAAACTGGCATTTTGGGTATTAACAGCTGCCGTTACAGTTGTCGTTCTTGTTTATATTTTTATTCAAACTGGACCTGGTAAAGAGAGTACAATATGGTTGATCAATGAAGGTCGTGAATATCTTGAAGCTCCAAGGTGGGCGGATATAGGTATTGTAGTTGTTGTTTTAATCTTTTATTTTAATGTATTTGCTACATATCTTAAAGGTGAAAAGACAGGTATTATGACTGTTATGGTTGCTAACCTTTTTGCTCTTGCTGGTTTATATCTGTGTGGTATGTTCTTTACTGACAACATCTCTATGGATCAATACTGGTGGTGGTGGGTAATTCACCTATGGGTTGAAGCTACCTGGGAAGTATTTGTTGGTACTTTAGCTGCGTATGCATTGATTAAAATAATCGGAGCAAAACGAGAAATTGTTGAGATGTGGTTGTGGATAGAAGTATTGATGTTGTTTGGTTCTGGTATTTTAGGTCTTGGACATCACTATTTCTGGATCGGTACACCTGAGTACTGGTGGGAAATTGGTGCATTGTTCTCTGCACTAGAACCTGTACCATTGGTTGCTATGTTTGTGCATGTACTTTATGACTGGGGTAAAGAACAAGGACAAATTCATGCTAAAGGTGGAGCACATGCTATGAATAACGGACCTGCTATGGCTTGGATTGTTACAAATGCTTTTGGTAACTTTTTAGGTGCTGGTATATGGGGCTTTTTCCATACATTGCCACAAGTAAATATCTATACACACGGTACACAATTTACATCAGCACACGGGCACTTAGCATTTTTTGGTGCATATGCAACGATTTTGATCGGTATGATGTATCTTGGAGTACAAGGTGCATATGGTGTCAAAAAAATGAAATCAACAGCACTTTCCAAATGG
>JALSQA010000025.1 GCA_026985685.1 Campylobacterales bacterium
GAAGTATAAAAAATATTAAGATTCCAATAGATTTGTACATACTATTTCCTTCTTTCATGGTTTACGCAGTACTTGTATATCTGCTTCTGATTTTTTCTTTTCAAAATATCCGATTAAATTTGCCTGTTCTTGATCTTTCATCAATTTTAAAAAAATATTTTTTTTCACACTTTCATACGGTGCAACAATTGGTTTACCTTTGCTTTGAACAAAAAACATCGCTGCACTATTGCCAAGATTTACTATAGGTGTAAAAGACTTAGTTGGTGTTTGTAGTAAAAGTTGTATTAGCTGAGGATTTGTTTTTCTTGGATCTAAAGTACGTGGTGTAATTTTTACCTGAGGGATTACAAGCATTGGCTGCATTTTAATAGCTTGTAGTGCTTTTGGATTTTTGGATGCATACTCTTGGATCTTGATTTTCCCTGGAATTGTAAACTCTTTTTTGTGTTCTTGATAGAATTGTTTTAATTTGGCTTCATCTGGCTTTTTCATTTTGCCTGCTAGTATTTTTTGATAGAGTTTTTCTTTCTTTATCTGTTTTTCAAGATCATTTCTAAGTTCCTGGAAAGATTTCCCTTCCTTTTGTACTGCTTCTTTGAATTGCGATAAATTCATTTTATTTTGCTGTGCTAACTGTTCTATTCTTTTGTCAATCTCTTCAGGAGTTGCATATATACTGTTTTTACTTATCTCTTGTTCTTCAATTTTCTGCTGAATCAAAGCATTAACAGCATCCTCTTTTGATATGTGAGCTCGTTGATGCATAGCGTTGATTTCATATAGTGTGACAGGTTCACCATTGACCGTCATGGCAATCCCTCCTATCATTTTGGTAAAACCAGGTGTCAAAATGAGGAGAAAACTTAAAAGATACTTTATCATGATCAAAAATCCTTACTTTTTCATTAATAGAAGATTATAGCACAATATGCTAAAATTGATCAAAAAAGGGTATATGAATGATTACAACAAGGTTTGCTCCTAGTCCTACTGGATATTTACACATTGGAGGGCTTAGAACGGCACTTTATAGTTATCTTTGGGCACGAAAAAATTCTGGTAGATTTTTGCTTCGTATCGAAGATACAGATTTAAAACGTAACTCAAAAGAAGCAGCACAGGCAATAGAAGACGCATTTAAATGGGTTGGATTATCTCATGATGATGAAATAGTCTACCAGTCACAAAGATTTGATTTGTATAAAAAGTATGTACAAAAATTGCTTGATGAAGATAAGGCATACTATTGTTACATGAGCAAAGATGAGCTAGATGAGTTAAGAGCCCAGCAACAAGCACGAAAAGAGCGTCCTAGATATGATGGAAGATATCGTGATTATAAAGGTGAAATACCAAATGATGTTAAACCTGTTGTTAGAATCAAAGCACCACAAAGTGGGACAATAAGTTTTGTAGATGGCATCAAAGGTGAGGTTTCCTTTCAGGCAGAAGATATTTTAGATGATTTTATCATTGCAAGAGCTGATGGAACACCGACATACAATTTTGTCGTTGCTATTGATGATGCTTTAATGGGTATGACAGATGTTATTCGTGGAGATGATCACCTCTCAAATACTCCTAAACAGATTGTAGTTTATAAAGCTTTAGGATTTGAAATTCCAAAATTTTATCATGTTCCTATGATTCTCAATCCAAATGGTAAAAAACTATCTAAAAGAGATGGTGCAATGGATGTGATGGAGTATCAGAAAATGGGGTATTTACCAGAGGCTTTGTTAAACTTTTTGATTCGTTTAGGTTGGAGTCATGGAGATCAGGAGATATTCTCTTTCCAGGAAATGCTTTCTCTTTTTGACCCATCAAATATCAATAAATCAGCATCAGCGTACAATGGAGAAAAATTACTCTGGCTCAATGCTCACTATATCAAAAATGCATCGTATGAGCGACTTACAAAAGAATTAAAACATTTTGATTTGGATATAGAAGATCATGATAAACAAGAAATTTTGGTCGATGCTTTAAGAGATAGAGCAAAGACACTTGTAGAGTTTGCAGATATGGCAAAAGCAATTTTAGATACTCCTGAAAGTTATGATGAAAAAGCTGTTAAAAAGTTTATCAAAGAAGATTCCTTTGAAATACTTTTAAAATATATAGCATTTATTAAAGTATCTGAAAAACCACTGCGTTTACCTAGTGATTTTGAGCAGATTACAAAGGAGTTTATGGCAAAATATAATCTTAAAATGAAAAACTTAGCACAGCCATTAAGAATATCTTTAGTTGGTTCTGCTGTTAGTCCATCAGTTTATGATGTGCTTAGTATCCTTGGTGTTGATGAAATTGTTGCAAGGATTGAAACATTTATACATAAACAAAAAGATTGATATATCTGAAATGTTTAAAAACATATATGATATCCCTGAAATTGGATACACCGGCGAGATTTTAGAGGATATTTTAAAATATAAAAATGTTGCTATTAAACGTATTGTCAGTTCTGCAAAGTTAGAAAAATCTACTTTCTATCAAGAAGAAGCAGAGTGGGTTTTGTTGCTAGAAGGAAGTGCAAAAATAATGATGGGAGAAAAAGATTATACTCTTGCAAAGGGTGATTTTTTATTTATCCCACCAAAATTAGAACATACAATAGTAACGGTAGAAGCAGGTACAATTTGGTTAGCAATACATATTTATGAGAAGGAATGAATTTATGAGTATACAAGTTTTGATTACAGGTGGTACAATCGCTAAACGTTATGACGAGATAAGTGGAAATATCGTTTTTGATTCAGATTATTTCTCTAAAATGTTTGAACAAGCTAGATGTAATGTTTCTGTAGATGTAGAAACGTTGATGTTGAAAGATTCTCTTGATATGGATGATGTTGATAGAGAGATTATTTATCAATCTGTGCAAAGCTGTGAACCTTCAAAAGTAATTATCACCCATGGAACAGATACCATGGTAGAAACAGCACAAAAACTCTCTTCCATAAAAGATAAAAAGATTATATTAACAGGTGCTATGATTCCATATGCTTTTAAAAATTCTGACGCACTATTTAATCTAGGCACTGCTTTTGGTGCCATAGGATGTTTGGATAATGGGGTTTATTTAGCAATGAATGGTGAAATTTTTATTTGGGATAATGTTAAAAAAGATAAGAGCGAAGGGGTTTTTGTTAGTATCTCTTAAAGAAATTATAATAATTTTCTAGTTTATGGATATCGGTTTTAGTAAGAATAGGCGATGAAATATAATAGTTATTGTAGGTACTCCTTTACAAACGATTCACTATTTAAAACCTCTATTTTATCTCTGTAAAAATTTTTGTCATTGCTTACGATGATATCACATTGTTGTGTATGGGCACATACATATTGTATTGTATCTTCTAGGTCATTGTTGTCTGTCTTTAGTGCTATGTCAAACATTTTATTATCAGCACCTATTATGGTAAATGTCTGATTTATGATCTTTAAAAAGTTTTTAAGATCTTTTGTTTGTTTTGAAGCAACATAGTCGATATTTAATAATGTAATATCAGCAACATAACCATCAAATAATTTTTGATAGCAACTATTCAATATAAGGGTAGAGTTTACAACATTATCTCTATTGAAAATAACATCAAGAAATATATTGGTATCTATAAAAATTTTCAATCTACTATCTTATGATATTTACTGTCATTTGTTTGAAATTCATCATCCAGCACACCGATAAATTGGTCAAATATACCTTTTTGTTTGTTACTGTTTTTAGCTGCCATTTTTATCAAACGACTATACTCTTCATAGGGCATCATTACTGCTTTTTTTATGTTTGATTTTTTATCAACTATAATAGCTGTCTTGTTGAGTAATTTGGTAAATTGAGATTGTGCCTGAGAAATACCTAATTCTAACATCTAAAAATCCTTTATACGTACATATTTAATTTTAATCTATGTATATTTTACACTATTATTATTAAGTAAGTATAAAGTTAATATATAGTTGCTTAAAGGATAGAAAATTATCCTTTAAGCAACAAAAAATAATTGACAATTACAGATAGGTCTGAAATTGTATGATGTTGTTCTTTTTTTAAGTCATTTAACATTGATTTATATCGTTTTATATCAAAATTTTGATCTTTTAAATAGTGATTAAAGGTCTCTTTCAAATCTTCTCCGCCACGTTGATAAGCCAAAAGATCTGTTGTAAGTTCCATGATAAATTGTTCAAGGAGTATTTGCAGTTGTTCTTGTAAAAGTGCTTCATTGTTTTGCTGGGGAGTTATAGTTTCTATATACTCTATGAGTGAAGTTATTTCAAATGTTTCTACAATATTAAAAGCGATATTAGCACATTTTTCAAATGGTGCACCAGTTTGTTGTTTTATCTTTATAATAGCTGGTGCAAATTTCAGATAATCTATTTTAGTAAAGAAATTATTGATAATTTCATTTTCAGTTAAGATTTTTTTAGGCGTAAAAACTATTTTTTGTGTTGCTAAAGTGATAGCATTTTTATAATCAAGTATACTTTCAAAGCATAACTCTTCGGCGTTCATGTGCCTTAGCATCCATTTTACATTGTAGTTGATTTTATCTTCTATTTTTAATAATAGTCTATATTGTTTTGTCAAATCAAGAGTATAATCTTGTCGATAAATTTCAAAGCGTATATCATTTGCATCATAAAGTTGATTGATAATCAGATATGCTTTTATCTTTTGCAAAAAAAGTTCTTTTCCCAAAAGAGTATAATCGTTGATAAAATTAGCACCATATTGATTTATGATTTTATTTGCAATAATCATAGAAATAATTTGTTTTTTAAGAGGATGGTTTATGATAGCATCTTCATAAAGTGTAACAAACTCTTTTGGGAAATATTTAAAAAGATATTTTTGAAAAAAGATATCATCAGCATAAAGTTCACTCTCATCAAGAATATTTTTAAGAAATATTTTGCTGTATAAAAATAAAACAGAGATAACAGGTCTAAGA
>JALSQA010000026.1 GCA_026985685.1 Campylobacterales bacterium
ATTTTTGAATTAACTACGGTTAGTCCTGCAAATTTCTCTGCTCACATCTCACCACATCTGCTTCTCTCAAATTTTCAGAATATTAGTTGGTGCGGTAATAATGATTATATCAAATTTTTAGTGAGCTTATCTTTTCTATATATAGATAAATTTAATCACACATTTCATAAGAGAGTTTTGACATGGATCTTTTTGCCAGGGATGGTGGGTATCCTCTCTCTTTGCAAAGTGCTTTGGCGTATTTGTTAATCTCTTCTTCACCTAAAGATGCTATTGTTTTAAAATTTCTTTGTTTATAATATTTTTGATCTACAAATCCTAGCTTTACAAGCTGATTGGTGATTTCATCTGCCATGCTTAGCACAGAAGATGCTTTGACTATCTCACATCTTGCATAATTTTCTCCCTCAAAGGATACATTTGCTGCACGCAGACTTTCATCTTCTCCTGGTATTTGCTGTGCACCAAATAAAGGTTTTGAGATAACTTGTGCGGATTTAAAAGTGGGGATATAATTTGATAAATGGTTTATAGCCTTTTGTGAACGCTCTTTTACCTCTGTAAAATCCCAATCTTTATCGATCTTATCTATGAACTTTTGTTTTAGTTTTGGCTGGGCACTTTTATCTGTGCTTTGAACCAATCCATCCTCAAATAGTGTGATATCTTTTGTCATACCATGAAGTTGAAAAAATCCATCTGGATATGGTGTAAACTGTGCCATTCCTTTAGGAGTACCTCTTTTACCATGAAATATCACCTCCGGCCAAATAATCTCACTTTCATTCCACTTAGTAACATAAGCGGCTTTAAACTCAACAAAACGTTTAGGTTTAATAGCGATCATGTCATCAAAAAAACCTGTCCTAAAACCTGCTGCATTGATTATAAAATCAAAAGGATAACTATCTTTTTGCCTATCATGTTTATAATGTAATAGCCACTTGTTTTTGCTATTTTTATCAATTTTTGTTACTTTATGTTTTAGTTTGACTTGGACATTTTCTTTTTTTGCCAATGCCAAAGATAATATAGAAGCTATGCGAAACATATTTAAACCGAATTCTTGTACCATGATCAAAGGAAATTGCAACTTTTCTAAATCACTATTTTTAGCAACTCCAACCATCCAGTCATCCATGCATTTAGCTGATTTTGGAAGATCTCGTTTTTTTAATTTCAACACATCTTCATATGAATATAACTTATAGTAACTATCTACTTCTCCTAAAAGTTTATTTTCAGGATCTTTTTTGATCATACTCTCGTAAGCTTTTTGCAACATTTTTAAACGAGGTAAAAGCTCTAGTGGAGAATGGGGATCATCTTTTGGTGTGGCGATCACTGTAGGTCTATAATCTACTCCTTTTGGAAAAAAACGCATCAAATCAATCGACTCTTCTAAAAGAGTTTTGCACTGTCTGTCTGAAATTTCACGATAGAGATTTCCACCTGCATGAAGATGACACATCGGAGGTCCATTAACTAAACTTTTTCCCTGTTCAAAGAGTGTAACATCTACACCTGTCTCACCCAAATACAAGGCAATACTTGCACCTGCAATTCCACCACCAATCACTGCAACTTTTGGTTTGAGTTCTATCATGAATCTACACCTAATAAAGTGATTAATTGGTCAAAATTTTCTATCACATGAGTTGGTGCATATGATTGTATATGTTCATCGTAATTGTAACCATAATTTACTCCAATACTATCCATCTCACAAGCTTTAGCTGCTAAGATGTCATTTTTAGAATCTCCTATCATTACACACTTTTGGATTGAGTAATCTAACTGTTCACTCACATATAAAAGTGGCATAGGATCTGGTTTTTTACGCTCTAAAGTATCAGCACCTACATAGATTTTAAACAAATTATATATCCCCAGCTCTTTTAACAAAGGAGAGATAAATTCTTCTGGTTTATTGGTGACAAGTGCTAACAAAAAACCTTTTTGTTTTAAAAGGAGTAATGTCTCTTTTACATTTGGATAGAGTTTACTTTTAACACAAAGATTTTTCTTATAAAATTTTAAAAACAACTCTAAAGCTTCTTTCAAAACACCCTGCTCTATCGTCATGTCAATCTCTCCACCACCAAGCCCACGCCTTACCAAAACAGTAGCACCATTACCAACCCAGGAACGAATCTCTTCTTGGCTATATGTTGGATAACCTAGTGACAAAAGCATCTCATTTAATGAATCTGCCAAATCAGGTACACTATCAACCAACGTACCATCCAAATCAAATAATAATACTTTTTTTTCTCTCAACTATTTTCCAATTCTTATAATCTTATCACTTGCCCATTTTGCAAGTTCTTCATCATGAGTAATCATCAATATACCAACCTTATCAAGAAATCGCATCAATAATTTCATCACATCTAGCTGTACCACATTATCCAATGCAGAGGTAGGTTCATCTGCTAAAATGAGTTCAGGCTTTTGTAACAAAGCACGTAAGATTGAACAACGCTGCAACTGCCCACCACTAAGTCTGTGAGGCTTTTGTGACAAGAGTTCTTTATCAAGATTTAAAATTTCAAGATAACTATCTAACTTTTCTATATTGGCTACTTCTTTGATTTGAGAAAGTATTTCATAAGTAGGATGAAATGAGCTATAAGGATCTTGAAATATTTGAGCAAACTTTGAGACTTTGATAGTACCTTTAAGTGGTTTTAACTCTGAAGTTATCAATTCAAAAAGAGTGCTTTTACCACTACCACTCTCACCAACAATAGTTACCACTTCACCCTTATTTAAAGAAAGTGAAAAATCTCGATAAAGTAATTTATCTTTTGTATACCCAAAAGATAAATCTTTTATTTCAAGTATTTTCTCTCCCATTAAGCTCTTGTTTGCCCATTGCCATAGATCTTATATTTATAAGTAGTGAGGTCATTTATACCCATAGGTCCTCTTGCATGAAGTTTATTTGTACTTATCCCTACCTCAGCACCAAAACCAAACTCACCGCCATCAGTAAACTGTGTAGAAGCGTTGATATAAACACAAGCAGCATCTATAGCATTTAAGAACTTCTCACCTGTTGTATAATTCTCTGTTACTATTGATTCAGAGTGTCCAGAACCATATTTACTGATATGTTCAATAGCCCCTTCAACACCATCTACGACTTTGATAGAGAGGATGTTATCAAGATATTCTGTATCAAAATCTTCATCACTTGCTTCTGCTATATCTATAAAACTACGTGTTCGCTCACACCCTCTAAGCTCTGTTTCATAAACTTTAAAAGCTTCTAAATATTCAGGTAAAACAAGCGGTGCAACAGCGATATCTACAAGTAGAGTTTCCATAGCATTACAGATACCAGTACGACGGCATTTGGCATTTAGAACAATATTTCTTGCTTTATCCAAACACGCATCTTCATCTATATAAACATGACATAAACCTTTATCATGTTTTACAACTGGCACTGTTGCGTTTTCACTTACATAACGAATAAGCCCTTCGCCTCCTCTTGGAATAATCAAATCAACATATTTATCCATCTTGATAAGTTGTGCCACACCTTCACGACTTGCATCTGGAAGTAAAGATATAATCTCTTTTGGAAGATTGTTTTTGACTAACACTTCTTGTAAAATATCAGCAATTACTTGATTTGAATGTTGTGCTTCTTTACCACCTTTTAGTACACAGACATTGGAACTTTTAAAACATAATGCTGCCGTATCTGAAGTAACATTTGGACGTGATTCATAAATGATTCCTATCACACCTATAGGAATTGAAACTTTTTGAATACTAAGCCCACTTTCAACTTGCCAGCCATCCAAAACTCTGCCTACTGGTTCTTTGAGTGCGGCAATTTCACGAATAGAGTTTGCCATAGCTTTAATACGACTCTCATCTAATCCTAAACGATCAATCATAGCGGAAGATAGATTATTGTTTTTTGCATATTTCATATCTTGTTCATTGGCTTGGACAATACGTGAAATATCACTCTCTAATGCATCTGCCATTTGCCCTAAAAGGCGATTTTTCTCTCCCGCACCCATTGTCCCGATAACTGCTGCTGCAATCTTTGCTTTATGTAAAAAAGTTTCCATATAGATCAATCCTTATGAATATAATTGTCTTATTATAACAATATAGGACTTGCAAAAAGCAAGAATTTTACATAATAATCATTTAAGTAAAATCTGCTATAATCACGCACAAAATTATTTTTCAAAAATCACAAGAAGGACATATAATGGCACATAAGAAAGGTCAAGGTAGTACCCAGAATAATAGAGATTCAGCTGGACGTAGACTAGGCGTTAAAAAATTTGGTGGAGAGTTTGTAAGAGCTGGTAACATCATAATCAGACAAAGAGGTACAAAAGTACACGTTGGCGATAACGTAGGTATAGGAAAAGATCACACTATATTTGCATTGGTTGATGGTCATGTTAAATTTCAGGTAAAAGATAAAAAAAGAAACAAAGTTTCTGTTATTCCTGCATAAAACATAATTATAAATAAAAAGGCTCTTGTGTAGTTTCACATAAGAGCCTTTTTTTATGCCATAAGAAAATATTTAACGTTTTTCTTATATCAGTCGATTAGTACAAACAGAAATTTTTAAGGGAGTGTTTATTTATGTTTGTAGACAGATTGATAAATCCTGCTGTTTTTGTGATGAATAAACTATCTTTTAAAACAAAACTCATCTCATCTATATCTGTACTCTTTATTTTACTGCTTTTACCTTCTCGTGTTATGGTTGTAAATTATTATGATAAACATACAATGTATAATAATCAAATCATAGGTTTATCTTATATCACTAATATTCATGATTTAATAAAATTAATCCAGATACATAGAGGACTTACCAATGGTTATATGAATGGAAATCATAGTTTTAAAAAATCTATTTTAGAAAATGAAACAGCTATTTCTAAAAAAGTAATACAGTTACAGACTTTTGATAAAAAACATATGCAATTATTTAAACACAATACAAATTATATTCAAGCACTAAGCTATCTTGAACTAATCAAATTTAATACAATATCACATAACATACATATAAAAGAGATTTTTAATCAACATAGTAAAATCATCAAATCATTTATACAAACAATTCATACCATCTCTTCTTTAACTACTTTTGAAAACAACCTCAATTTACAAGTCAATTATATCGCCAAAATGTTACAAGATCAACTACTTTCTCTCCAGGAGAGTACAGCACAATTGAGAGGATTGGGTACAGGATACTTCGCCAAAAAGAAGATCACTCAAAAACAAAAAAAACAACTACTTTCTATTTATACTATGACAAAGGCACATATACAAAGTCTTGTAGATAACCAAGTATTGATCAATACAAATAATTATCTTGCCATTCAAAAAGAAACTATG
>JALSQA010000027.1 GCA_026985685.1 Campylobacterales bacterium
TTATGAACTCTATCAAGAGGCACACACCCCGTGGGAGTGGCATCATGAACTTTTTGCTTATGCCAAAGAGATAGGCATAGATATATTTTCTTCTCCTTTTGATAAATCAGCAGTCGATTTTTTGGAGCAGTTTGATCCTCCGGCATATAAAATCGCCTCTTTTGAGATAACAGATTATGAGCTTATTCGTTATACTGCTTCAAAAATGAAACCGATGATTATTAGCACAGGTATTGCTACGATACAAGAGATTCAAGATGTTGTTGAGATTTGTAGAGAGGTTGGCAATGAAAATATCGTGCTTTTAAAATGCACTTCCTCATATCCTGCACCACTTAAAGAGGCAAATCTTTTGACAATACCAAATATGAGAGAAACATTTGGAGTGGAAGTTGGTTTTTCTGATCATACTCTTGGTATTGAGGCTCCTATTGTTGCAGTTACTTTAGGGGCAAAAGTGATAGAAAAACATTTTATACTTGACAAGTCTATCGGTGGTGCAGATGCGGATTTCAGCCTTGATAAAGATGAGTTTTTGCAAATGATACAAGCAGTTAGAAACACAGAAAAATTACTTGGAAAAGTGGATTATGCTATGAATGAAAAAAAGCAAAAATCAAGAGAGTTTTCAAGAAGCCTTTATGTTACAAAAGATATCAAAAAAGGTGAAGTATTTACAGAAGAAAATATTAAAAGTGTGAGACCTGGATATGGATTGCATCCAAAATATCTCAAAGATCTACTAGGGGAAAAAGCAAAAAGAGACCTTTATGCTTTTTCAAGATTACAAAGAGATGACTTTTAGCTTACTGTTTCTTTGATGGTATTTTCTTGAAGTATTTTTAAAATAGCTTCAAGGTTTAACATAACTCTCATGCACCACTCATGATGGAAAAGGATCATATTCCAGTTTTTATGAACCCTTGCTCTTGCTGAAGTTTCTGGTTGAACTGTCCAGTATGCTATCTCATATTCAAGATGGCTTAAAAGTGGAGATATTAATAGTCCATAAAAAGATTCAAATTCACCTCCATAGTAACTATTTCTTACTTTTACTATTTTATCGACTAGCTTTTTAAGTTCTTTTTCTTTTGCATATTTTTCTATTTTGTTTTTGTCATATTTTTGATATTTTCTTATGATTTGAGTTATCTCTTTGAGTAATTTTTTTGTTTGTTTATGCATTTCATATCCCATCTCTTCAGCTCTTTGCAATTTTTGAGAGATCTTTTTTAGATTATGTGCTATTTCTTCATTTGATGGTTTATCAAGTATGATTTTTTGTTTTTTTTGTTTCATATTTACAAGTTCTTGTGCTACTTTTGAAAACTCCATTTCGATAGTGCCTTGTATCCTTGCACCACCTTGTGTAGCATTGATAGTTTTTATAGATGATTCTTTGTTATTGTATGCTATGACTTTTTCATAACCACTTAAAAAAAGTTTCCAAACCCAAGTAGTTTTGACTTTTCCATCTCCTCCATAGGCTTCTATATAGTCATCTTTTTTATCATTTTGCTTGACCTCATCCTCTCCAAAGATATGATTTTTACTATGTGAACTTCCATCTTTGCCATAAGCCAAATCTTGACCTATGAGAACTATATTGTCAAAGCCAATATGCGATGCTATCTCATAAGCTAAGTTTGCAGCACTCATACCTATACCAGCATATCCATACTCATCGATATCAAGATAGTAGTAGTGTGTTCCAACAGGTCGCATATTTAATTGTAACTGACCATCTTTTATATTCTTGAGTAACTCTTTATCTACTATAGCTGTCAATGCAAAAACTATATCCTTGTGAAACTCTTTAGATGTTTGCTCATAAAATTTTCCAGTTAGAGCAATTCGTTCTATGGATGTAACTATGTCTGGTTTGATACCTTCTTTTTCGAGAATAGGTAAACTTGCATCAACTGATATGATAGTAACATGCTCTTTTATCTTTTTAAGTAGTGGTAACTGTTTTGCCAGTGATGGTCCTGTAGCTACTATGATAGCAGTATTCGTGGTTTTCGCTTTTTGTTTTAGATTTTCAAATGTTGGGTTTTTTAGCATTAATGGGAGATTTTGTACTAGATGTTCTAATCCTAAAAGTTCATCAGTCACATCATTTCCAGTAGATGTTACATAGTATGAAAATGTTTTCATTATCTCTTTGTTTAGGGTAATTATATCTTCATGATATTTTTCATAAAAGTTTGAGTGAACATCAAGATCATATGTTTTAAAGTAAACTTGGTCAATTCCTTTTATCCATGATGCCAAAAATGCTGATATAGCAAGTTCACTTGTTAGTATCTTTAGTCGATCATTTGATATATCCTGTGAAAAATCTACTAAGTTTAAAGCTACATAAATAAGTTCTATTTCTGGTTCAAATATATACAAAGTTCTTAAATGATGGTTTAAAAGTAGTCGCTTTGCTAAGTGACCATTTCCTATACCATAGTTATAAAGTGCTGTGTAGTATTTTTTCTTTTCATAAGACTTTAACTTTTTTTCCATCTCTACTATTGGTTTATCATGATAGATAGGTGATGCATCTCTAGCATCAAGGATATTTGCATTTTCTAAACTATCCTCTACAAATACTTCAAATATTTTATTTGTTTGTATTTCTAAAAGTTTTTCTACTATGGGAGAGTTGGTTTGTTTTAAAGCTTTTATATTCTTTTGAAAGATATCCATGTTTAACCTTTTAGTATTGATTAAACATGGATTAGCAAATATTATGCCAAAGTTACAAAAGGTTTAGTCTATTGTAACAATCTCATTACATTTTGCTGAGCTGCATTTGCTTGGCTCATAGCATATACTCCAGATTGTGCCAGGATGTTTCTTTTCTTGAGGTTTGCACTTTCTGCTGCAAAGTCCACATCTCGTATGGTTGACTCAGCTGCCGTTACATTTACCTGTGTGACGGAAATATTTCTCACTGTTGATTCTAGTTGGTTTTGAGTTGAACCTACATCAGACCTTATTTTGTCTATTTGTTTCAGAGCAGAATCACTAATCCTTATGGCTTTTTCTGCACCCTCTCTTGTAGTAACATCTATAGTGCTAAGTGTGCTTCCCTTCGAGAGATGTTCTCCACCAGAAACAAAACCTACAGCAGAAGCAGTGCCACCAAGATCAACTGTATCATCTGAAACAAGAGTGATTGAACCTGTGTGTATACTACTTGTTAGTCCTGAACTAACACTTGAACCACTAACTGTAATATCGCTTCCATCTTTAGCTGTTAAAACCATTTTACCACCATCATGTGAGGCTACAACACCAGTCTTATTAGAAATAGCATTTATAGCATTCATCAAAGCACCATCAGCATCACTGGCTTTTACATCTACTGAACCAATATCGATACCATTTATAGTTATACTTCCTGCTGTTATTGTTGCTGAAGTTACAGCTGCTGATGCAGTATATTCTGTTTTAGCAATCGCCTCTACATGTGTTTTATCACTTACTGCATTTATAGCTTCTGCTTTTGCCCAAGCTGAATCATTAGTTTGTCCAGCTTTTGCACCACTAGCAGTTGCTCCAACATCTACGGCTACAGTTAGTTTATCGGTTTTAATTGTTAAAGCACCAGCTGTTAAAGCACCTGTTGTAACAGCGGCTGAACCAGTTTGGTCAACATGTGCACCAATATGGTTTGTTCTGGTATTACCTATGTTAATACCAACACTCTCTTCAGAGTATGCACCGATATGGAACTCTTTGTTTTGAAAAGAACCATCAAGAAGATTTTGACCATTAAAACTAGTAGTTTTAGCGATGTTGTTAGCTTCTTCAAGTAGCTTGTCAATATCTGATTGAATAGCTTTTCTTGTATCTGCATTTTGTCCATCAGAAGCTGCTTGAATTGATTTAGTTCTTACAGTGTTGATGATGTTTGTATACTCTTCCAACGCACCATCCGCTGTTTGAGCTACATTTATACCATCATTCGCATTTCTGATAGCTTGACCTAGACCATTTGCCTGGCTTTTTAACTGGTTGGCGATTGCCATACCTGAAGCATCATCTGCCGCTTTGTTGATTCTAAGACCTGTGCTTAATGCTGATAAAGATTTATCCAAAGCTCTGTTGTTTTGGAGTGATCTCATGTGTGCATTCATACCTGCTACGTCTGTGTTAATTCTAAATCCCATTGTAAATCCTTTTAAAGTTAAATTTTATGGCATCCTTGCCACTACAGAAACTAAATCGTACCAAAGTAAAGAAACTTAACCCTTTTTTTATGATTTTTTACCTTTTTTTGAGTAGTTGATTAGGTTGTGGATTTTTTGTAATATATTTGATTTTCTTCTCTGGTTAGCAAGCTGGAGCTTAGATACTATGGGTGTGGACAATGCCATTAAGTTAAGGATTTTATACTCGGAAATGGAGACTTTAGTCCCATCTAATCAAGATCTAGCTGAAGCAAGATTTCCACAGAAGTTTCTTAACTTAATGGCATTGAGGGGTGTGGGGTGTAGCAAAAATAGCATTTTAAAGTAAAATTATTTACAATGTAGATACATTATGTTTTAAACATTAGCTAAAGGTTTTGATTTGAAGAAAATTATTTATGCCATTAAAAATGATAAAGTACTTGATATCATCCCTAGTCCAAGTCCTAAACATACAAATCAGAAATGTTTCGTTATAGATATTGATAATTATGCTTATATTGTTCCTTATGTAAGAGATAGTGAAAAAATATTTTTAAAAACAATCTATCCAAGCCGTAAACATACAAAATTCTTTTTAAAAGGTTGAAATTATGAAAGATAGTGAGATTTATACAAGTGAAGAACTAAAGATGATAGAAGAGATTGAAAAAGGGGATTATGCATCTTTGCCAAATGATGAACTTGAAAAAGAAAAAGCGATGTTAAAACAGGTGGCGATCAACACAATAGAAGACAAAAAAAGGAAAAAATCTTTAAATATAAGACTTTTTGAAAATGATATCCAGAGAATAAAGGCTATGGCTTTAAGTGAAGGGTTGCCTTATCAAACTTTTTTATCTTCTATCATACATAAGATAGCAACAGGAAAGATAAGGATTTAATTTTGTAAATTGCTAAATTGTTCCCAAGCTGGAGCTTGGGAGCAAGAAGGGCATGGTAAGCAGAGAAAAAGTCAAGTGCTAAATAATTATACAGAAAATAAAATATCCTCCTAATTAAAACTTGCTATAATACCCACTTAAAAAATTATTCTAGTTTTTTTAGTTCCTAAGCTTTTCTGGTTCCTAAGCTGGAGCTTGGGAACTAGAAAACTGGATAAAATAGTAAAAAAATCATAAAAGTGGAAATCAAGTTTGAAAAATCTAATCATAGTCGAGTCACCGACAAAAGCAAG